>JABEUL010000171.1 GCA_013044465.1 Acidimicrobiales bacterium | reverse complement strand
ATGAGAACAGCCGATTATCTCGGCTTACTCTACCGAGGAGATCTTGCCGCTTTCGGGTCGAAAGAAGCCATTAGAACCTCTTCCAACCCACTTGTTCAGCAGTTTCTTCAGGGAAAGGCAGATGGGCCTATTGGCATGGACGAAATGGTGGACAGCCAGTAAAACAACTAGAAGGCTATCTGGAGGAACTAAAAAACCACAGAAAGTGTTGACATTACCACTAAAGGGCGCGATACTAACCTACAAAGAGCGTGTCACGGGCGATGCGAAAAGAGAAAACCCAATGGAACCTATGGAACCAGAAAAGGTCAAATTGGAGTCACTCGTCAGCTTGTGGAGAGAACTCGTAGTCAAGTCCGAGGACTCGAAGCTTAATTGGCCTAGAGCCGAAGCCAAAGCTGTCATTGAAGGGCTCTCACAAGTTTCGCACGACCAAGATGCCAGTTTTGCTGACGTGAGAGTGCGAGAAATTGTTTCAAGTTGGTCCGATGCACACGACGGCAACAAGGTTATGGTTGAGCGGCTAGCGTTCTTGCCAGAGGTTTACGCAAAAAGCAATTTGGACCAAAGTCCAGGGATCCAGCCTGCTATAAGAAAACTTATTTCGGAAGCGACAAGCGTGGTTGTAGAACCATTGAGCGCACAGGCCCTAACTGATCCTCTGACTGGATGTGGGAACAGAAGAGCCTTGGACAAGGCAATAGAAGTTTCAATATCTGAAGCACGGCGACATCAGTACCCATTATCAATAGTATCGGTAGATTTAGATGGTTTAAAGAAGATTAACGATGGGATGGGTCACAAAGCTGGTGATGCTGCTCTAGCGGGACTTGCTAAAGCGATGGGTCATAGAATGAGAAAGCATGACCAGCTATTCCGTGTTGGAGGAGATGAATTTCTTGCATTACTAGGCCACACAACCGTAGAAGAAACAGCTAACTTAATGGAGCGTATTCAAAGCGATGGAGCACCTAGTTTTAGTTGGGGAGTTGCCACTTACTCTGGCGGAGAGGTAGTCGCATCTGAGCTCATAGACCTAGCCGATCAAGATCTATATACAAAAAGGCGGAATAGATATCATGGCACGTTAAATGACTTTCCCAAAGTTCATGAACGAGGCAATAAAGGCAAAAGGAACAGAAGACTAACTATTGGAGCTGCAATTGTTGCAATTCTTACGGCATTTATTACAACGCAGCTGGGCTCTGGTTTGCCGCAGAAATTGTCAACATCAACGTCGCTTTCACCTGGAGTCACAAGTGGGTTGAAAGGTAGCAATGGAATAATGCCAATAAATGTCACTTCTCAGCCAGTTCAGCCTATCGGGAACCAAGTCGGGCCAACCAATGTAGGTACTCGGCAGTCCAACAATACTTCTCCGATTGTTTCAACTTCATCGCCAACTACTAGTTCGACTTCTGCATCAGATTCGACCACTACTAGCCCTTCATCAAACTCGACAACAAGTTCAACAACTGCCACTACTTTGTCCTTACTTAGTCCAATAGTGACAACTCTTTGTGGGACTCTCAACAACTTACTCGGAGGGTCACTTTTGGGAGCGACTACGACGACAGCCTGTTAATAGTAGGGTAATTCTAACACTTGAATCTAAAAAGTTATCTATGTGGCCTGGTAATTCACTGGATTGAAAGCAACTTTTGAGAACCAAGTGATTGGCAAACACATTAGGTCGCTGACCCATAAATGAAGTATTAGATAACTAAGCTTTTTAGATAGCTGCAAGTTACGTAAAAGTAATTAGTGCTTTCTTCTGGGCCGATATTAACCAGAATAGTTATAGGAATAAAGGGAATACGAATAAACACTATTAGTTTCTCTGGTTTCGACAAAGGTTTTTGATAAGCAGTGCAGTGAAACCGGCACAGCTGCTATTGAGTGAAAAGCTCACGAATATCCTCAGCTGTGACCTTTTCTGCGAAAAAGTCACCCCCATCAATTACGTCTTTAAATAAGCGTTCCTTCTTCTTCTTGAGCAGCATTATCTTTTCCTCGATACTCGACCGAATGACAAGCCTATAAACGTTTACAGGTTTTGTCTGACCGATGCGATGCGTCCTATCTATAGCTTGATTTTCAGCAGCTGGGTTCCACCAGGGATCAAGAATGAAACAATAATCTGCCTCTGTTAGATTAAGTCCCACACCTCCGGCCTTTAGGCTAATAAGAAATAGGGATCTATCTCCATCCTTAAACTCTTGGATAACGCGAGCCCTGCTCCTTGTTTTGCCATCCAAGTAAGAGTAATTAATGCCGCACTTATCTAGCTCACCTTTAACCTCGGCTAAGAACGAGGTAAACTGACTAAATACTAATGCTTTATGGCCCTCGGCTATAATTTCCGTTAGCTGCTCAATTAACGCAGTGACCTTAATAGAGGGAACTTTGGCATATCGAGTCGCATCCACCAATCGCGGTGACAAACTTAGAAGTCTCAATGTTGTTAAAGACTTCAATATGGTAAAGCGGTTCTTCTGAAAGTCCCCCAAAAGTCCAAGCACCCTTTGGCGTTCCTTCTCTAAATAGATATCATAAATTTTCCGATGGCTTGGAACAAGATCCAACTCTAAGACCTGCTCAATTTTTGGAGGCAAATCTTTGAGGACTTGATCTTTAGTTCTGCGCAGCATAAATGGGTGAATACGTCTTCGTAGCTGCTCCAATATTTCAGTGTTTCCTCCGGATTCTATAGGTTTTTGATATATTTCACGAAATGATTTTGAATTCGGAAACAGCCCAGGTGCAACGAGAGACATAAGTGACCAAAGTTCCATAAGATTATTTTCCATTGGAGTGCCCGTCAGGCCCAACTTAAATGGGGCAGTGAGCTTCCTGGCACATGCGTAAGATTTGGATGCGTAGTTTTTAATGAATTGAGCCTCATCAAAAATAATGCCAGCCCAGTTAATCGATTGGTACAACTCCTCGTCTAGTCTCATTATGGTGTATGAGGTTATTATGACGTCATAGTCCATAATCGATATAGATGATTCTTGGGCATTCTCCTTTATAGTTTTTGGACTACCGACTACCTCATTTTGGGATTTGCCATTTGCAACTGCACTCTTGGACTGAGTTGTAGAGACGTAGAGGGCTTTGAGATGGGGTGCAAATCTACTTAACTCAAATATCCAGTTAGGGCATACGCTGGTCGGGCAAACAATCAAAAATGGTGACTTCCCTTTGGCTGATTTCTTGCGGGGTTTCCCTTCAGTATCCCGAAGAGAAGTGATCATCGCAATTACCTGTACAGTTTTTCCAAGTCCCATTTCGTCTGCAAGAACTCCTCCAAGTTCATGCTCCGCCAGAAATCGGAGCCACGAATAACCTGTTTCTTGATAAGGTCGCAAAGTGGCAGTGAGTTTAACCGGTGTGGCAGCAATGGGAACCTCAGTAAAGTCAAGGAGGCTTTTGGCTACTTTATTCCAGCTCTCAACTTGGTGCGTAACCGTGCCAAGGGCTGTTAGGTCCTCCCAAAAACTAGCCTGGTACTTGCTTATTGCAATGCTGTTTGTTGACCTGTCGCGAATTTTCTGAGACTCTTTGACTAAGGTGTGTAACTTATGCAATTCAGGGTGGTTGAGATTTAAAATAACATTATTCTCGAGAAGCAAGTGCTCTTCGTTGTTGGAAACAGCCCTAAGGAGTTGTTCATATGGAACCTTCACGCCGCCGATGGATATCGACACTTCTATATCAAACCAATCGTGATCTGTTTTAGATTCGTTTGCCGAGACAGCTATTTCAGGAATCGAAGTGAGATAGGAAAAATCTGGAATAGAACCAATAAAGTTGACTTCAATATTGTCCTCCATTTGGAGGCGGTGCATTACTTCAGTGACAAAAATGTAGCAATCTACCCCATAGATACTTATTGTGGAGATTAAGTCGTGAATCCCATCAAAATATTCTGTCATAATAAGGAGAAAGGTAATCCGAAGGAGTTGTTCAGCATCCAACTGCCTTACTAAAGTTTCATTAACATCTGGCCAATATGGCAAATTATATGATGAGTCATCAATCTGATAAAGCCATGAGAGCGAGATATCGAACTTAAATGCCTGTGAAGTATTTACACTTAGAATTAGTTTTGGAGGATAGAATTTGGGAATAGACAGGTCTACACTATCGGATACGACTTCCAGTTGCCGAGAGATTTGTGGCATGTAACTATGTTTGAAAAACTGCAAGTCAACAGCGGGAATAGTTATTTCCCTGCCTGACTCAATAATCTTTGAGAGAGATGAACCAAGTGGTTTTTCAACTGGAGCCAGAAAGAGCTTGGTAATATGCTTGCTTTCAAGATTGCCTTCCCAATGGTAGAAACAGAACGCTGGATTGCCGACAAAATGAATAGTTTCTGGATTTTCTGCATCGGTTGGGGAGTGGCCAAAATCTGATTGTGGAGCATGTCTTTTTCCCGAATAGATAATTTCGCCATTGTGTACGATTTCGGTAGTGATTTTTACGTCTTTAGGAAGAGGTTCAACTGTACTGTGCTCTATCAAATCCATTTTCATTATTACTCTGGCTGGATCTGTAGAAAAATCAATTCGAGGATAAGTTTTGACATTGTATATAAAAGGAATATCAAACGCTTGCAACTGCATCAATAGATCCCAAAGCCGGGGTGTCGTAATGCTGTCAAGCTCAATCCATGTTGGAATTGAGTAGTAGCTAACATTATTGTCGACACAATATAATGCCCATATCTCTCGAAAGACTTTTAATATATTTGTTGGGGCCTCCAAATTATCTCCCCGATAGTATGAGAGGTGGGTTGACCGAGAAGATATTGTTTCCCAACTGAAGTGTTTATTGCGCCAACTGGTGTCCGTTGCATATTTAATATTTGGCCGAATAAATAAACCCCAATTTGAATTGGCCAAGTTGTCACTTCTACTGTTGAACTGGCCAGGGCCATACTCATGCCTTTGCCTAGCCTTTTTTCGCAACTCAAATACAAGTGCCACGGCAATCTCTCTTGGTTGATCGGAGTAATCACTATATTGTGAGTCATTAGACTCACCTAATTCGAAGAATTGCATCCATGATCTTCCCAAGTGATCTCCAGCATTAGTACCTTCCCTGGTACTTGCGCTAACGAGGGTCCCAAAATTATGATTTAGAGAAAGCGGCTTGACATATAGGGCGTGTAACAATACTGCGACAACATGTTTGCATGAAAACGATACCGGGCATGTACATTCCCCGATTCCATCATTGTATTTGAAATCACTTAAGTCAATGGAAACAATGTAAGGACTATCTGCCGTTCCTTCGACGGTACCGATAATCTCGGTTCCCTCGGCTGTCCATGCACAAAACAATACTCGGTTTTGGCGGAAATATTCTTTTCCCCTTATATAGCTGGCAGGACTTATGGCGCTCGCAATATCTGATTCAGTATATATAGTTTCTCCCAGATGGCAACTTTGCTCTATTTAAGTACTTTTCCTTTATATTACTACTGCCATCTCTCTTTGATCCGCTGAAAGTCAGGATCAATTAAAAGTGTGAGTTTCTTTGAAAAAGTCTATCTTAGAGCCCGAATGTGGAAGCTAAATACGACCTAGCCTGGGAATTCAACGATAGAAATCCAGGAACTCGCCGATGGAGTGGGAGGAGAATTGAACTCTAGAGCCATTTTGTTGACATATTTTATACTTCCCAATTTAATTTGGATTAGGAAGACAGGTCTATCTGGCAGGTACTAAAAACCAGGGCCAGTGATTCCCTTGCAAAATCTCGAGAAACCCAATTATGGCATTTTGCCATAATTCTCATAGACCTGGGTGCTGTTGAGGGGATTCATTCAAATAAAAGTTCGTAATAGCATTCATTAGAAAAATCCCAAATAAAGTTGACCAGCGGTGCAATAGAACTGCTTTAAATTGATATTTCCTGCTGGCAACTTAATATTTGCTCTGCTTTTCAACTTATTTAACGTAAAAGATGTCCGCAGCTAGGCCAATCAAGCCAGTCCATTGTCTGAGTTGCTTAATATAAGATTCTCAATGTCTCAATTCACTAAGAATTGGAGTTCCTTTGAGCCATGCCCCAAATAAAGGTGGACTAGTTCCATAAAGGTATCAATCGTAGGTGAAACTGGGTTTTCTATTTGAACTTTGACTTTGCTGATAGTGAGTTAACCCGACTTTAACCTGCGTTTCGGTGCTACTCTCAGATAGTGGACACCAGTGCACTTCGTAAGCCTCGCCATAACCTGAGCCCTCGTGGGCTCGCTCATTCCCTTGGAGCTTATATTCGTGGTAGTGAAAGCGACTCGGCTGTTCCCACTACGGCGAGATTTTGGGGGAGGCTATGTGGACTCATTGTTTTTACGGTTTCACTTTTTAGTTTAACTTTCCCTCCTAAAAATCTAGAAGGAGTGAAACTTAATGATATTTCCCTAATCGGACTTGTCAATTTGGTTATAGGGTTTATATTTCTTCGAATGAGTTGGCGCTCATGGACGATTAGGCAACAGTTTTACCTTATCTCAGTATTTATAGGTGCAGGACTTGCAGCTATTGGATATGCCTACGGACCCGTTTATGGCCCCACCCAGATGTTGGTGCTTGCTCCAGTAACTGGGGTGTGGGTTGGGGTCACCCAGCCTCGGTTTACATCACTTCTTGTAACTCCGATAATTGTTATCGATGAGATGGTACCAGTTTATTTCTATCACTTGGATTTGGTGCATTATGCAGTCACCACCGGGGTAGTAGTAGTTGCATTTATTGCAATATGTGAGTTGCTCGGGCGGTTTGTTTTAATTCTTAGGCGGGCCGAAGCTGAGGCTTTGGAGAAATCTGAGGCAATTCAGGTATTGTTTGATACAAGTCCAGATGTCATTTCTTTGCTTGACAGAAGCGGCACAGTTTTAAAAATCAATGATGTTGCAGCTCACATTATTGGTTCACAAGAGACCCTAGGCGTTAACCTCCTCGAAGGGGCGTTGGTCCATT
>JABEUL010000170.1 GCA_013044465.1 Acidimicrobiales bacterium | reverse complement strand
GTATCGCTTCCATATGCCTCTTTTACCACTTCTTTTGGTATCTCGTAGGTTTTAACCACATGAGAGGGTGCTTGCATCATCAACTGGGCCATCGATCCTAAAATTGCCGGAATCCCCATGGCAAGAGCCTGACGTCTAATGGGATCCAAGCTTGGCACATTTTTCTTGAGATAGTTTCTGGCAAAGGAAAGGTGGCGAGCCTCCTCTGTGACGTGAATCCGCATAATTCGCTCCAAAAGTGGATGTATGTCAGCTTCGGACCTGAGAGCTTTTCTCTGAACAAAGTCAATGGGGTCTTCTCCGCCTAGCACGAAAAAGAAAAATAGGGGAGGGAACCTTCTTCCAAGTTGGACTACCGTATTGGCGCCAAACTCATCCATTCCACTCAATCCTGGAACATCTAATCCAGATCGGTTGACAAACTCTTGAAACATTAGCGAATGCTGGGCTTCTTCGATAACTTCGTGATAGCAGTAACGAAACTCCGGTGAGTTATTCGGGAGTTTGGCAGCAAAGCCGAGAAGGCCTCTTTTTAAAACTCCCTCAAATTGCAGCCCGATTTTCATCTTCATTGCCACCATATGCAGCCCTATTCGACTTGCAGTCTTGTCATCTAAGTCCTTATACCAAGCTGTTAGGCCAAGTGGGTCTATTTCACCATTTCTAAGAATCCACCGTGGATCATCTGGGTCCACAGCCATTTCCTTTGAGTCCCAATCAATGTCGGCATAGGCGTCAAAATGCTTTTCAACACTTTGGGTAGATAGCCTTTTGATTAGAGAAACATAACTATCTGTTTTTTGGTCACTTGGGGTGATCTCAGTGTCTAAATTATGTCTGTCTGCTAGTACGGTCATTATTGGTTTGCCTCCTTTACGTTGTTAGCTTTGAATGTAGAGAAATTCTCTGAATTATCGAGATTTTTGCCACCTGTTTCAACAAGTGTTAATTCCGAATGTGGCTCGAGTTCGCCTTCATCTGGAATGGGTACGCCACCAGCAATTGCTATGCCTTCAAATCCAGACCACAGTAAGCGACAAAGAGCATCAACCATTCTGGACCTAGTCATGACTTGGTGCTCACTCCACCAGTCACCTGCTTGGTGCACCATGCCCACAATTGCGTGTGCCCACAGCTCCGCCGGTCCGGTATCGAGTCCGTAGGAGTGCAGTTGTAAATCAAGAACTACTGAAACCTGCCTAGCAACTCTTTGCATAAAGTCGGCAAAGCCTGGGGGAGTAGCTTCCTGGTGGCGAGTCAAAAAGTGATAAACATCCCTGTTTTCGTCAATAAATGTGACATAAGTTTCGATTGTGGTTCGAAGTAGTCTTCTAGGATCTTTAGTTGCTACTTCATTTGGAGACAGACCAAGCGCTTCATTCAATGCATCAAAGAGCATCTCTTCGCTCCTTTTGGCCAAGGCATTTACGAGACCGGCCCTGTCTTCAAAGTGGCGATAAAGAATGGGTTTGGTCACTCCGGCGGCAGATGCAATAGCTTCCATTGAAGTATTGGCTCCTTCGTTTCTAATAGCATCTACTGCAGCATCGAGAAGTTCTTGGCGTCGACCTTCTCTTTTAGAAGTTCGGTCTGAGTGGCGATCTTTGGATCCACTTGGAACAGATAGGCGGGTTCTGACTGCGCCCGTGACTACATCAGTCACATCTGAAACTGTGTCAGCAACCGTGTCCATTACGGCTTCGACAACAGCGTCTAACCTGCCGGTGCGTTTTAGTGGTTGATTTTCGCCTTCAGCCAAGGTGGTTTCATAGTCGTTTTCGGTTATTCCTAAAACAGACCTTTTTGATTTGTACTGGCTCATGTTACATACTGTAACAGTTACCAACCGTAACTGTCAAGTACCTGGTATTAAATTTGTCAAAAAAGTTAAAAATGCGTACTATGCCGGATTTTTAGTGGATTTAGGTGTGAAATACTGCATATTTGGTACTCTTTAGTTCACTATCAGCGTTTAATTACGTACAGATTTGTTAAAAAGCAATGTAAACCAACCTAAAAGCTGATAGAAATTGCATCAAGACTGTATAGAATTGGAAGGACATATGCCAAACGCTGAAGAAATCAAAGCCCTTTTGACCGGCCAGAGAGCAGCGTTTGAAGTTGTTTCCGAAGAGGTTAATGGCGTGGAAATGCTTGTATACAAAGACCGAATGAAGGCCCTTAGGGAGATATCTAGGCTGGCAATGAATCGAGGTCAAGATGACATTTTTCTGGTATATGGTGATGAGCGAATCTCGTATCCAGAATTTATTAAAAGGGCCGATGTCATTGGCGAATCTCTGTCTCAGTATGGTGTCAAAAAGGGTGATCGCATAGCGGTATTAAGTGCAAATAACCCGCAGTGGTGCCTTACCTTTTGGGCGACTGTCGATTCTGCAGCGGTTTTGGTCGGACTAAACGGTTGGTGGAAATCTGACGAGATAATTTATGGTTTGAATCAAAGCGGCTCAAAGGTTTTAGTAGCTGATAGGAATCGATTCAAGAGAATAGCTGGGGATCTCAAGGAGCTTACGACGCTTGAGTACATATTTATTGTGGATCCAACCGACGAGGATCTTAAAATTGATTCGCGAGTCCACTCCTTTGTGGAACTTGAGACATCATTTGGTGAACCAGTTGATGATCCACTTGAGCGAGTGATTGTAGAAGATGACCCGGCGGTGATCTTCTACACAAGTGGCACAACTGGAAGGCCAAAAGGTGCGGTTTCTACCCACCGTTCAATGATTGCTAATTTGCAAAATAGCTTCTATGCGGCAATCGCTGGAGCACTTGCTAGTCCTGGAAAAGGGATTATGCCCGATAGCGGCACTAGCCAACTATCTTCTCTTTTAACATCGCCGCTATTTCACGTATCAGGTTGTCACTCTGGGCTTGTAGTGGCATTGGCTTCTGGGATGAAACTGGTAATTCCTGTTGGCAGACTTGACCCAGAAAAAATACTTAGCATAATTCAAGATGAAAAAATAAACATTTGGACTGGAGTGCCAACTGTAGTTTGGCGAGTAGTTGAAGAGGCTAGCAACTATCAATTTGATCTCACATCTCTTAAGAGTGTTGCTTATGGAGGATCTCCTTCGGGAGCTGATTTAATGAAGAGGGTAAAGGAAACCTTTCCAAATGTCAAAGCTATGGGAAATGGCTACGGCCTGACAGAGTCATCTTCAATTGCGACAATTAATAGTGGAGAAGACCTTGAAATGCACCCTGATTCTGTGGGAAGAACACTTCCCGTGGTGGAGTTGGCCATTGTTGATGAGTCCGGCGAATTTGTAGACAGGGGGCAAACTGGAGAAGTTTGGATCAGAGGACCAATTATCATGCCTGGTTACTGGGAAAACAAAGAAGCCACGGATGACATTATCTCAGATGGGTGGCTTCACAGCGGCGATGTTGGATACGT
>JABEUL010000169.1 GCA_013044465.1 Acidimicrobiales bacterium | reverse complement strand
GTGTTACACCTCAGGAACAACGGGTAATCCAAAAGGAGTTGTTTATAGCCACAGAAGCATTTACCTACATACCCTTATGGTTTCAGCCGGCGCAGCTCTTGGATTCACATCAAGCGACAAGGCTTTGATCATTGTCCCTATGTTTCACGTCAATGCCTGGGGCACTCCATATGCCTGCTGGATGAGTGGATCCGACATGTTGATGCCTAAGCAGTATTTGCAAGCAGCACCCCTTGCGGCAATGTTTAATACAGAGCACCCGACAAGATCTGCCGGTGTCCCGACAATTTGGAACGATCTTTTGGCATATGGGGAAGACAATCCAATTGATATGTCTAACGTGAAGCAGATCGTGGCGGGTGGATCGGCAGTTCCACGGAGGCTTATTGAAGCATTCAAAGACCGTTACAATGTCAGATTGCTTCAAGGCTGGGGGATGACTGAGACTTCACCGCTATGTGCCTTATCGTTCCCACCCAAAGGCTCAGATCCAAGTGAAGAAGTCTCTTGGCTAGCTAAGACCGGGACACTCGTGCCTGGCGTTGAGATAAGAATCACTGACGACAGCGGTGCGGTTTTAGAAGAAGACGGCATCCAAGTAGGTGAATTTGAAGTCCGAGGTCCCTGGATCACAGGATCTTATTTCAAGAATGTCGATCCTGATCGATTCCATGACGGGTGGCTAAAAACCGGGGATGTTGGCACTTTAGATGCACATGGCCATATGCAAATAAGTGACAGATCTAAGGATGTGATCAAAACAGGTGGTGAGTGGATATCAAGTGTGGAGTTGGAAAATGTCCTTATGGCACACCCGAAAGTATTTGAAGCAGCCGTAGTGGGAGTGCCGGATGAAAAATGGGATGAGCGCCCACTTGCTTGCATAGTTTTAAAGCCGGGTGAAACAGCTACTCCCCAAGAGATTGCATCTTGGCTGGCCCCTAAAGTTGCCAAATGGTGGCTGCCTGAGCGCTGGAGTGAGATTAGCGAACTCCCAAAGACATCAGTCGGAAAATTTGACAAGAAAGTCATTAGGGCCAAGTATGCCTCAGGTGAGCTTGATGTCACAATTCTCGACAAGGCTGAATTGAACTAGAAACAGAGCTTGCTTAGGATGGACGCAGATTTAGGCCCAAAGGATGAAGCTATAGAGTTGCTTGAAAGAGCAATTGAGATACTTTCAGATCTGACCATGTCCATTTTGCGTGATGCAATGGAATCGACAAGGTTCAAAGCCAACAAAGATAAAACTGACGAAAGCAATGACGAACTATTGATCCGAATTGACGAGCTAAAAAAAGAAGAAAAGCGCATTTCGCGTGCCGTGAGGTCAATTGAAAAGGCAAGGTCGATTCTCACACAGAGTGCCCTGGAACAGTAGTGGACCATTATGAAGTCTGGTTAAGCAAGGAGGACGATTGCGTTTCTGGCTTTTCATGCAATGATGATGGAGAAAGAGCAAAACATCTTACACTCCTTACTAATCCCGTTTTCGACTGGTCTTGCGAAGCCGATAGCATTAGTGAGTTTTCAATGATGTTGCATGAACACTACGAGTGGGAACCCTACAAGCCAATGCGACTCGCAGTCGACCTGCCTGATTCAGAAAAGGCTCTTGAGGAAAAACTCTTGGAGATAGGATATTTCATCTACGAAGTTGACGGTGGGATCATCTCTGGTGCCAACTTAGAGATAGATGCTCTTAAGCGTCCCGTGAAGATAAGAATTCGTAGAAGGAAAATGCAATGGACAATAGAGGTTGCATTGATCCCACGAAAGGTGTCGTTTTCGCTGAATGAGTGGAGTGCCATTCTTTCCGATGGGGAAGTCAGCAAATATCCGCGTGGATTAGATGGCAAGATAGAACATCTTTTGGAAATCCTTGACGAGATTGAAAAGCCTTCCTGTGATGGTACGGACAAAATATTGAGTAGTTTGCTTGCCGCCAGAACAAGAAAAGCATGACCCGACAAGATCGCTCGAAATGTATTCGGGACCAAGTAGTCATGGTTCTGACATTAGTGTTGCAACGAGTGACATTTTATTGGCACGCTACTAAGAATTGGGAAGTATTTTTGGAAATTAGTGCCACTAAAAAACGTGAAGCCGAAATTTCAACAGGTTTAAGCATTATGGGTAGTATTTGTTATCCGGCAAAGGAACCAGTGCAAGGTTTATTGGACTCTTCGAGGTCGAGGGCAAGTAGAGGCAGTTTGCCTGGCAAGGTTGCAACTCGGGTCGCAAACACATACAACGGATTCAAAGCTAAAATATCCATAGGTATTGGGAAATTTATGCCGAAAGGGGACCACGGCACTTGTTTTGCCAGATTCCTCATGGGCAGACCGGGAACTAAAATAGATCAGTTCCATTTAGGCGAATGCCGTGAGTAGTCGAAAAGTTACATGGGCTAGCCGCTTCGGTTTTGGAATTAGTGGTTCAATTTACACCATAGTGATTTGGAAAGACCCCGGCCCTTGGTATGCGAGTTGTGTAGTTGTAGGTGGATTGGGTCTCGGCATATTTGCAGAAGTGAAGGCAAGGCGCCGGAAGGCCCGGATTTCGGATTGAACTTCACGAATAAATAGCGGAAGCCCTCTCATACTCTTTTCAAATCGGCGATCCAGATGATAAAACCAAAAATTGGGAAATACAGACAAACGAACCTATTGGCTCGGCAGTATTGTGGCAAAATACTTGTGCATTTGCACTAAATTGTTCAGCGGACATTGAAATCTCCGGCTGCTATGGCTACCAATACTTCCAATCCTATTTCAGGTTTTGTTGTTGGCAAGAGCTTGCGTCTTGAGGCAGCCGTAATTATTAGTGGAATTTTCTGAAGGGAGATCGTGACGCGCTATCTCATTATGGCAGTAGGTGTAATTCTCGGAACAATGCTTGCCGTGGGGATCCTTGCTTCATTTCAATTGTTCGCACAGTTCGGAGCAGAAAGCTTGTTTCCTTTTAGGTCTAGAGCACATTCGGCAAATGTGTTAAAATCCTGTGAATTCTATTTCGGGAGTCTTCGTATTGCTCTTTCATTTGGTTCAATATTTTACTCACCCTTCACTTCTAGACTTATACTTGCAAAAAATGAGTTAATGCTAGCTCCATCTGTGTTTGTTGTGTCCTTGATTTTGCCAACATGGAATATGCCTTTGGAGAATATTTCGATCTTTGAAAATACTGGAGACGGTCTTCGACTTTACACTGATCCTAATTCGGGAGCATTCACATTTATTACTTCACGATACTTAGAAATTTTACAAGCGTTGAGAGAAAAATTTGTCGCTGTGCAATGGAACGTAGTTCAATCTTCATTACGGACAGGGAAGAGACGCTAGACATAAAGGGAATGTAGAATTTGTAATATCCGATCGTCAATTAACGCGCCTTGAGTTGATAATACGTCCCGTGCTAAGTCAAGCGACTCTGTCGAGGCCATATCGGCTGAAAAATGTGAGTTGGCAGATTATAACTTCATGCTTTTGTAAGATCACTTTTCTCCGCCAGCATTACATTGCATTCTTTGCCTATGTGCATTTCAGACGTTTCAATTCATAATTTGAGGCAAGTTTCGAGCTATAAGCAACTGTCCAAATGCCAAAGCTTAAAAATATCACTGCGCCTATGGCCATAAAGTAGAACCAAGGTGTAGAGGATGCGTATTCATACCAGTAGTAGTGGAATAGAACTGGGCCACTGCCCTTTTGGCCAACCTCAAATACCTTAAGTGCCGTGTAAATACAAGCGATCTGGGAAATGATGAATATCAAAAATGTGGCACCTATTAATAGTTTCGGAACGGCAGTCCTTTGATCACCTGAATGCTTATCGATCAAAAACCCAGCAAGTATCGGCACACCAACAACGATCGGGAGACTATACCTACCTTGCCAAAAATCAGTGAGCCATCGAATCTGATCGGCCTCAAGTATCACGGGAATTGCTACAGTGGCAATTATTAGGAGTACCAAGGGAACCACATTCAATTTGCGAGCATATAAAAAGGAAGCTAAAAGTAGTACTCCAACGGCTCCCACCCAAATGGCTACTACTGCACTTGGTGCAAATATTGTGTCCCAAGAGAAAATCCCGACCATCTGATGGGTCATTGAAATTGAGCCGTATTGATCGTGAAATGCACGCTTCAAAAGATAAAGGGGACTTGATGAGATAAAATAATGCGGAATATTATTTTTTCCGGTATCTACGAGAGGTGGGGCAAGTGCTGCCCAAATTGCCGTAGAAATTCCTGCAAAAGCCACTATCAGGAGCCAGAACTGAGCCACCCTTCGCTTCAAGAAATCTATAACACCCCTTCCCATCAGCAAAAACATCACTACTCCGATGGCAAGGGCCCATATTGGTGACACCACGCGGTCAAGGCATAAATATGAAGCAGAGATACCGAGCTTTGCTATTAATCCTCGTGGGGCACGGAGCGGATCTGAACCAATTGCCATTGCAGTTGTCCATGCACAAATTGCGGCATCGATTTCTGCTCCACTGGCATTTATTACTGAACCATAATAAATGACAGTAGGAGTTAAAGCCAACAGGAGTCCAATTAAGGTAAAAGTACGTTTTTTAAGAAAGGCGAGTGACATCACTGCTGCTGTGAGAAGCGCGGAATTTATTGCAATGTTCCACTCACGCATGACAACTAATCCCGTGTGGGTAGGCATTGGATCGGTAGGCAGACCAGTGACAAAGTAATACGTTGGTGGGTAAGCACCCATATAAGTCCAGGCATATTGATATCCCTTGTACTTGTTTAAAAATCTGAATTCACACACCGCTCTGTTTCCAAGTGGTGCAATAAAGACAAAGCATAAAGAAGAACTCTGCACGTCTTTAAATATCGAGGGCAAATATATTGCAGTCACTGGGACTGGGTAGTCGGGAAGGGGATTAATGTGTTTCCCAACCAGATTTCCATGGGCCACGCCTGCAGCTTTGACAATTTGTGCGGGCTCGTCGTTTCCGCTTCCAATTGGTGAGATTACGCTCCAGAGTGACATGAGTAGAAAAAATCCACCAAAGAGAAGCCCAATTGTGACTCTTCTTTTTGCAAATAAGCCTAACAAAAACTGTTTAAAGTGCGACTTCTCCCTGGGCTGTACGTCATCTTCTGGACTTGGCAACTGTGTCAATTCCAGTTTTAGACTCTTTCGTATCGTGTATTTCGCTGGACTAGGGGTCTTCCAAGTGGCTCAACCAGATCAAGAAATCCATTGTAGTCCATGGCCTGTCCGTGCTCAGCTCCAGCTGCCCTAGAGATATTTTCATGGGTAAGTGAGCCTCCCATGTCATTGCAACCAGCAAGGAGTGCCTGACGTACACCTTCCACACCGAGCTTCACCCAACCGGCTTGGATATTTGGAATTACCTCACGGTAGATAATACGACCCACCGAGTGCATGAGGAGAGTTTCACGCCACGTAGGACCTCTCCTTGACTTTCCTTGGATGTAAAGAGGTGCCCCCATATGTACATAAGGTAGCGGCACAAATTCAAGGAATCCTCCAGTTTGTCGACCTAGCTCAAGTGTCGCCAAAAGATGTTTTGCCCATGAAACTGGAGATTCAACTGCGCCAAACATAATTGTCACATTTGATGTCAGGCCTACTTCGTGAGCTGATTTGTGTACATGTAGCCACTCTTCAGTTGAGATTTTATCAGGACAGAGAATTTTTCTAATTGGATCATCTAAAATTTCAGCGGCGGTACCAGGAAGTGATTTTAAGCCTGCCTCCTTTAGCCTAGCCAAGTACTTCTCAACTGGCTCACCTAAACGCCTCGCTCCTTCGAAAACTTCAAGGGCGGAAAATGCGTGAATATGAATATCGGGAGCCGTCTCTTTGATGGCCGCTAAGACACTTAAATAGTATTCACCATCAAAGTCTGGATGAATTCCCCCTTGAAGGCATACTTCTGTGGAACCTTCCTCAAAGGCTTCTTTGGCACTAAGTGCCACATCATCTAGGGTCAAAAGGTAAGGATTTCCTCTAAGGTTTAGCGAAAGTGGACCTTTGGAAAATGCACAAAATCTACATTTGAAAGTACAAACATTGGTGTAGTTGATATTGCGGTTATGAACCCAGCTGACATCTTCACCAACAATTTGTTCCCTTAAATTATCTGCAAATCGAACTATCTCACCCACTTCTCGTCCTCTGGCATTAAATAGTGCTACTACCTCTTCTATTCCAGGTTCCTGTCCCATCTCAATTCCAGAAAGAATTTCTGAGACCCTTCCAGTTGATGGATTTGAAGGGAAAGACTCACTTGTTGGATATGGAATAAGAGATTCAGGTGCAACATTTCCACCTGAAATCCAATTCGAATCTCTGGCCATGCCGATAGAGTCGCTTGCTGCAAGCACGTTTCTCAATATTTTCTTGTCTATCCATTTTTCTGGCTCTTCTAAGAATCTAGAGTGAATAGTAAGTCGGGGAAGCAACTCAAAACCGGAGCTCTCACATGCCAATCTCAAGGCAGCAAGTGCTGGCCAAGCTCTTTCTGGATTAACGTGATCGATAGTCAATGGCGATACACCACCAAAGTCATCAATTCCCGCTGAGATCAATGAATGTGCGCTATCTACAAGATTAGGTGGAGCTTGAATCGAAATAGTGCCGGGCAGAATAACTCGAGCAGCAGCTATAGTCCAGAGGTGCTCTTCTGTGTCACACGGAGCTTTGGAGAACATTGCAGTTCCAGGCTTGGGCAAGAAGTTTTGAACAATAACTTCTTGTATATTTCCATACTGCTCGTGAATGTCAGCTATTGCCAAGAGTGTCTCTAGGCGAGAAGTGCGGTCCTCGCCAATGCCAACTAAAAGACCTGTGGTGAAGGCAATATTTAGTTCGCCACTGTATCTAAGTGTCGCAAGTCTTCTCTCGGGAGTTTTATCAGGTGATCCCCGGTGGCAAAGCAAGTTTTCGTCAAGAGACTCAAGCATCATCCCTTGGCTCGGGCTAGTTTGTCTTAAAAGCTCAAGGTCCTCATATGAGATTGCGCCTGCATTGGCATGGGGTAACAAACCGGTTTCACTAAGAACTTGCTTTGAGCATTCATGGAGATACTCAATGGTCGATGAGTACCCATTGTCATCGAGCCATTTTCTTGCAACCGGGTAGCGATCCTCTGGATTTTCACCAAGGGTAAATAGAGCTTCATAACAGCCCATCTCAGATCCACGTCTCGCAATTTCCAGTACTTCTTCAATGGACATATAAGGTGCCTGGAGTCTTGCTGGGGGCTGGGAAAATGTGCAATATCCACACTTGTCTCTGCAAAGTTTTGTAAGTGGAATAAATACCTTGGGAGAATAAGTTAGGTAGTTTCCAGTCGTAGAATCTCTAATTTGTGTCGCTAGTTGCATCAAGTCTTCAGTAGGCATGGAGAGGATGTCTTGAATACTCAAGCTATCAAAGGTCACTGAATTAGAGCTAACTCCATCAAGGCGTGATGTAAGACTCATTTGCGCTCTCCTATATCTCTAGGTCATCAACACTAGTAGCGATACTACTGGGTAGTTTAGAAGCTGCCGTTTGATCTACTATCCAGATGAGCCCATGTGAATGTAAATTGGCTGCTGGCAGCGGTATTCCACTTGCAATTTGTGCCAAAGCATCGGCTTTTGATGGACCAGAAACTGTGATCAATGTTTTTTCAGCTCGGCTAAGACCGCCATAAGTCAGGGTGACTCTTTCGTGAGGATTATTTCCAGAGGGATCACTATTTAAAGTTGTTAAGAGAGAGTCATTTGCCAAAAGGGCTAATGAATTCGGGAATAGGGAAGCACTGTGACCATCGGGTCCTAGACCAAGATGAGCTAGGTCAATGCCAAGTGTAGAGTTTTCTCTGGCGGCATCTTCTATAACTTTGGCGACCGATGTTCCTTGATCACTACAAGTTAGAGGAGTAAATTCCTTTACGGGACCCACCTTGTCTAGAAGGGATTCTTTGACCAACTTCGCATTTGAATCGTTGTCAGTTAAATCCACACACCTTTCATCTCCCATAATAATGTGAATGTTTCCCCAATTTACTTTCCTGTCGGATAACTCCAACGATGCCAACTGGTCATAGCAAAGACGGGCTGTTGGTCCCCCTGATAAGGCTAAAACAACTTCCCTAACTTTAGAAATTGGCTCCAAGATTTTGCGCACCAAAAGAGCGAAAGTATCTGGAACTGAGTCCACCACAACCAATTGACCCTTTATGAGAGATGCCATGAGCGACCATCAACTTGGACGAGCCGAGAAGCTTCGGCTGGACCCCAAGTCCCAGAATCATAAGTGGAGAGTGGCTCACCATTATCCGCCCACGACTTCTGAATTGGTTCAACAATCCTCCAGGCCTGGCGCACCTCATCTGATCGGATGAAAAGTGTAGCGTCACCAATCAATGCATCAAGAATCAGTCTTTCGTACGCATCTGCAGCAGGTCCTGGAAATACATCTGAATATGAGAAATCCATAGAAACTGATTTGAGTTTAAATTCTGGCCCTGGAACTTTAACGCCAAAATTCAAGCTCACTCCTTCATCAGGTTGAATTCTAAGAATTAACATATCTGGATGCAAGTCCCTTGATAATTTGGATGAAAATGAAAGATGCGGTACACGCTGGAACTGCATGGCCACTTCAGTTACCCGAGCTGGCAAACGCTTTCCGGTTCGGACATAAATTGGAACGTTAGCCCATCTCCAATTATCCACATATAGCTTCATTGCTACATATGTTTCAGTTGTGCTATTTGGACTAACTCCGGGCTCTTGGCGATATGGAGATACTTGTTTGCCTTCAATTAATCCACCCAAGTACTGACCTCTAACTACACGATCACCAACTTGATCTGGCTCCATTATCTCTACTGCATGCAAAAGCTTCACCTTTTCATCCCTAATAGAGTCAGCTTCAATCCGGGAAGGTGGTTCCATCAAAGTCAGAGCCAGCACCTGCATAACGTGATTTTGCACAATATCTCGAAGTGCACCTTCACTTTCGTAGAATCCCCCCCTGTGCTCTACTCCCAGACTTTCAGCTACCGTAATCTGCACGCTGTCCACGAAGCGACGGTTCCAGATAGGTTCAAATATGGCATTAGCAAATCTCAGTGCTAGTAAATTCTGCACATTTTCTTTTCCCATGTAGTGGTCGATTCTGAAAAGTTGCGACTCATTAAATGCCTTGTGCAATGTATCATCTAGAGTTTGGGAACCTTCGAGATCTCTTCCAAATGGCTTTTCAATTACAAGTCTTATAAAGTTGTCACCCTCTGGCTTAGTTAGGCCGGCACGATTTAATTCACTTGCAACTTCTCCGAACATTTCTGGGATAGTGGCCAAGTAGTAAGTGACATTTCCCTTTGAAACTTCACTTGTTTTTTCCAAGGCCACTTTTAGCGCCGCAAAAGTATCTGGATGGGTATATTCACCCGTGACATAGTGGGCTCTTGAGATAATCTCTTCAAACTCGGGGCATGGAGACCCAACAGCTTTTTCAATTAAATCTCGAAAACCTTGATCGTCAAATTCACTTCTAGCAATTCCAACTAATGAGAATTCTTTCCCGATAGATTCCGCTCTTGCCAGATTGGCTAATGCCGGCAAGATCTTGCGGCTGGTAAGGTCTCCAGATGCTCCAAAAATTACAAAAGTAACTGGGGGTGCGTGTCTCTGAGGGTTTGCAATTAAATCCACTTAGCTTTTTCCTATCTTAACTATAAAGTAACTATTTTTATATCCGGTTGACCTAAAGGCCAAATTGGCTTGAAATTCAAATGATAAGTTCATTTATATCTTCAATTCCAATTCGTATTATTCGACGTGAGTGTGCTTGAAGACTCTCGTAATCCCCAATTGACTGAGCGGCTATCAACGTGGCAAAATCATAGTCTTTGCCTGGGATGTTTAAAGGTGGAGGAGGTGTCTTGTCAACTAACTGCACACATACCACAGAGTTGGGGCCACCTTTATGCAACTGACCTGTGGAATGGAGAAATCGCGGTCCGTATCCTGCAGTTACTGCAATGGAGTTGAACTTGTCTCTTACGTGACGACGAAGTTTTTCCAACTTGTCGTCTTGGCCAAAGGGAAGGTAGGCCTGGATGCTAATATAATCGCCTTCATTGAGTGATGACTCCAACCATGGATAAAGTTCAGATGCGCTCAAGGTTGGCAGTGTTGGAAGTGGAAGTTCTTCTAACACTCGATTTGTATTTGCCTTTGATTCAGCAACGTTGGGTTCATTGAAAGGGTCAATATCTAGAATATGGCCAGCAATTGAAGTGGCCACCTCGAATTTGAGAAAAAGTCCGGCAAGATCAAGTGGCGAATCAATTGAGACATCCACATGAAAGCGATCTTTGGAATCTTCATTTTCCTGTGTTGGAACTGGGATGCATCCAGTCAAGTTCTTCCCGGTTGATTCGGCTAACAACTGCTCCAACCAAAGACCGACCCAACGGAAAGGTTCACTTACTTTTAGGGTTATCTTGTCTTTCTTTGCTAGAACTGCATTACCAAGTTCGACCCCCAAGGCAACTGCTTCTTGGTAGTTCAAGTTTTTTGCACTCGAGAGAAATTCATCTAAGTCATATCCCGCGAGCGCTGCGGGAACTAATCCGAAATATGACAGTACCGAGTAACGACCACCAATATCGGACCGATTTCTAAATACTCGTCCGAACCTCTCTGAAACTGCTAAGTGATCTAAGGCTGTATCTGGATCTGTAATGGCAACAAACCTCTTAGGGTCATTGACCTTGGAATTAGCATATGCATACAGCACATTGGGCTCTAAT
>JABEUL010000168.1 GCA_013044465.1 Acidimicrobiales bacterium | reverse complement strand
TTGTTTCATATTGATTGAGTATTTCTTTTGACTCACCGATTTCAAAGTTTCTCAAAGATAAGGACATATCAGGATTCAAAGAGGCTTTGAAACTTTCGGCATCTGATTTAGTATTAGTGATATCTGGACCATGGAGACCCTCAGTTGAGGTACTTGGAGCAATTAGAAGCGAACTAGGCAAAGAGCTTTATCTAAAAAGCGAAAGCGGAGGAAAAAATAGGGATCTGAAATTTGTCTGGGTGAGTGAGTTTCCTCTATTTGACGGACTTGATGACTCAGGCAATCCAATTAGCGCACACCATCCATTCACAATGCCCCACAGTCAAGATTTGGATCTATTAGAAACCGAACCACTAAAGGTTAGATCAAGTGCATATGACCTTGTATGCAATGGATGGGAACTGGGATCAGGCTCAATCAGGATACATTCCCGAGACATTCAGGAGAAAGTTTTTAAATCTCTTGGCTTAAGCATCACAGAGGCTCAAGCCAAGTTTGGATTTTTGCTGGACGCGTTTAAATATGGTGCTCCTCCCCACGGAGGTTTTGCAATCGGACTTGACCGCTTAATTGCCCTAATTGCAGGTGAGGACAATATCAGAGAGGTCATTGCGTTCCCAAAAACTCAAAGCGGGACCGATCTAATGACTGGCGCACCAGGCGAGATATCTAGCATCCAAATGCGCGAACTTGGCATAAAGTACACAAAGGAGTTGCAAGGCGGCCAAAAGGGAAATGATGGAAAGGACGCTAAGTCATGATTTTTTGGATGGCAGTGGTTGTAAGTAGCCTTGCTCTTGTCTTATCCATAATTTTGATTATTTCTCTCATTAGAGTAATGAAGCTTACCAACCAGTTAAAAGAAGGCTTAAGCGATCTCAGGCAAAATGGGGAGCCCATAGTCGGCCAAGTAAGGCGCACATTAGAGTTGGCAAATAGTGACTTAGAGCGCATGGGGGCAGTCCTTGGTGCCACAGAATTGGTCGGGGGCACCGTAGCTTCAACTCTGCGGGTTGCTCATAATGTGGCTGTCGAACCTGTTATCCAAGTAAAGGCAGTCCAAGCTGGCGGGAGTGCGGCCATCTCTAAAATGCGAGAAGGATCATCTGATCGAGCCAAGGAATTTAAACGTCTAGATAAGAGGCGTCGAAACAAAGAAGCGAGAAAGTCAGGATGATAAAGAGGTTTTTCTGGCTCTTTATTGGGATCACAGTTGGAGCTTTGTCTACCTGGTGGACAGCGCGCAAGGCCAAGAAAATTGCCCAAACAATGACTCCGCCCCAGTTGGTTGGAAAAGCCGAAATTAAGACCAAATTGGCCGCAAAAGATATGTCAATGGCGCTCAAAGAGGGATATCAAGTTGCCAGAAAAAGAGCATCGGATTTAAGAGAGAATTGAAACTCCGACATCTGTTTGGCTTTAAAATGTCTAAACCCGTAAAAAATTGTGAAAGGTCATTAAATGCCTGAACCTAAAGCTTTGGCAAACAACACAAATCCGATGAGCGCAAACGAACTGCGCAAGGCTTTCCTAGATTTTTTCATAGAGAGAGATCACAAAATCGTCCCTTCAGCTTCCCTGATCCCACACGATCCAAGCGTGATGTTCACAATTGCAGGAATGATCCCGTTCAAGCGCTATTTCACAGGTGAAGAGGTAGCTCCATATAAAAGGGCAACCAGTGTCCAAAAGTGTATTAGGACAGTGGACATTGACATAGTTGGCACTACGGCTAGGCACTGCACGTTCTTTGAAATGCTGGGCAATTTCAGCTTCGGGGATTACTTCAAAAAGGATGCAATTGCCTTCGCTTGGGATTTTGTCACCAAAGTCCTCAAGTTGCAAAAGGACAAGCTCTGGATCACAGTTCACGAAAGCGACGACGATGCCATTGAGATTTGGGCGAATGACATCCACGTGGATAGAGATCGAATCCAGAAAATGGGCGAAGATAATTTTTGGAAGATGGGTGAAACAGGTCCCTGTGGGCCTTGTTCTGAGATCTACTACGACAAAGGACCTGAATTCGGCGAAGATGGAGGTCCAAAATTCGGAGGATCAGAAAGATTCGTTGAGATCTGGAACCTGGTTTTCATGCAGTATGAAAGATCACAGGATGGCACCCTCAACCCGCTTCCGAATCCCTGTATCGACACCGGTGCTGGGCTAGAGAGAATATTGACAATAGTTCAGGGAGTATCTTCTCTTTTCCAAACTGATCTAATGGCTCCATTAATTGCAGCTGGCGAAGAGATAGTGGGCAAAAAATATGGTGAAGATCTCTCAACTGATGTAACACTGGCCATAATGGCAGATCATGCGAGGGCAATGACATTTCTAATCTCAGACGGAGTGTTTCCTTCCAATGAAGGGAGAGGCTATGTTTTGCGAAGGTTGGTTCGACGTGTAGTGAGAAGAGCGTGGATGCTAGGCATTGACTATCATGTCACCCCCATCCTTGCCAAAAAGGCAATCTCGACGCTATCTTCTGCTTATCCGAGGTTACTTAGAGATGAAGAATTTATTGAAAAAGTGCTTGCTAAGGAGGAAAGTAGTTTTAGAGAAACTCTTAAATCAGGAAGCACAATTTTAGATGAAGCAATAGAGAGTGCAAAGAATGGAAAGTTGAGCGGTGATATAGCTTTTAAACTGCATGACACTTTCGGATTTCCCATCGAGCTGACTCAGGAAATTGCCTCTGAAAAAGGATTGGAAGTTGACCTTGAAAGCTATAACAAGGAGATGGATACACAAAAACAACGAGCTAGAAATGCTTCGAAGAATCTCTCAAATGAGGTCTCAGAAAATGAGTTCGAGAAACTAAAGACAATTTTTGACACTTTAGGCAAAACCGAGTTCTTGGGTTATGACACTACGAAGTCAGACGCGAGGGTTTTAGATGTCATCCAAGCAGGAGATGGGGCAACTGTTATTTTGGATCAGACGCCGTTTTATTCCGAAGGTGGTGGCCAAGTGGGAGATCAAGGTTATATATATTCGCCCGATTCAAAGTTAAAAGTAATAGATACTCAAACAAGTCCTCTTGGTGTGACAAGACATATTTGTGAGATAAAAAATGGCCATCTCACCCCAGGGGATCAAGTCGTGGCAGAAGTAGATTCAATAAGAAGGGATGCCACAAGAAGGAACCACACCGGAACCCACCTGTTGCACTGGGCATTAAGAAAAGTGCTGGGTGACCACGTCAGACAGCAAGGCTCACTAGTAACTCCAGATAGACTGCGTTTTGACTTTTCCCATTTTGGACCTTTGACAAGTATGGAAATTAATGAGGTAGAGACATTAATTGCAGGTGAAGTTTTAAGTGACGGGGTAGTAGCAACAACAGTTGAAGACCGCCATGTAGCAGAGGAAAAAGGAGCCATAGCTTTCTTTGGTGATCGCTACGGCGAGAGTGTTCGGGTTGTTCAAGCTGGGAGCGAGTCAGTTGAGCTCTGTGGAGGCACTCATGTGTCAAGGCTTGGAATGATTGGCGATTTAGTAATTGTTGCAGAAAGTTCAATTGGATCCAATACACGTAGAATTGAGGCCCTCACTGGCCTTTCTGCCAGAGATTTCCAAAGGCGTCAGTCCGAGCGGCTTCATGAAGTGGCAACTAGGTTGAAGTCTTCCCCTGAAGAGGTCATCGAAGCGCTTGAGAGGCAGATTAGTCATCAAAAACACCTTGAAGATGAGCTAAAGAAACTTGGAGATCACAAGATCTCTGC
>JABEUL010000167.1 GCA_013044465.1 Acidimicrobiales bacterium | reverse complement strand
TGCCTGCCACAAGCCAGAAAAAAAACATTGTTCGCTGAGGGACAATATCTTTTACTATAGGAACAACTCCGAGCCATCTCCACGGCAACCACCACGGAGTAAGATATTTAGGCCCCTGACCAACTGATGTCCACAAGTTCCCACCAAGTGAATACCAGACGCAAATTATTGCCATTATCCCTGTAAATCGCACCCAAAAGTATTTTTTAAAAAGAAAAATCAAACTTAGAAAGAATACAATAATCAAAACCCAGCCAATAAATCCTGTTTGAAGAGGTGCTGGTCCTAAGTATCCAAAAAGTTTTGAACCTACCTGTGCGTGACCTAACTGTAGTGTGGGCGAATATAGCGAGCTGGGTGTAGTTCCGTAAAATCCGACGTTTTGAACGATAGCTTGTATTGTATGTTCAGGTCCTGCGAGTGAAAAATATAGAGGATATCCACTCAATATTATAAAAGTAATTGCCGAAATGAAAAAAGCTCTGTAGCTCTTCATGACTATCGGAATTACTTCTCTTTTGTTCATAGCGACAAGCACTACTCCAGCTGTCACCACTAGAACAACAGTAAGTGCCAACATTTCAGTGCCAATTAACACTTGGATAGACGCAGCCACCCCTAGGACTATGGCGTATTTAGTCTTGGAATTTTCCGTAATAATTTTATATATTGCCAGCGCCATAAGTGGAACCATCGGCAAGTAGGTGAGCTGCATGTCACCGGTGGAGACTGAATTGAGTATTGCGGGGTTGAATCCAAACATTAACCCTCCAAGAAATGAAGGAATATTGGATTTTACTATAGATTTAATGAAGATAAAAGCCGATATAGAATCAAGCGCTGGTGCTGCAAAATTTGCAATATTAAATGAAAGCGTTGGGGAAAATATATGTGTTATGGGAGCTGTTATCCAACCAATAATTGGAACAGCTGTGGAATCCATAAGGTTTGGTCCATTTGGAACACTCACCGTTGTGGCTATGAATGGATTATGCTGAAAAATTCCATGTGCTTGGTTTCCAAGCATCCAAACAAAGAATGCAGGATCTCCGCAACCACATTGAATAAGGTGATTTGGATTTGACCACGTGTGAATGGAAATAATAAATGCTATCAACAGATAGATAACTGATGCCACAAGCACCGGTATCAGCATGGTCCTAAAAGATGCTGTTTCTAAGGGCTTTTTGTACTCATCCTCAGTTGGCACCGGAGTTGTTTGCAAATGTTCGACCATCGTCATATTAAGAAATTTCTTTGAAGTAGTAAGGCGGAATGACTAACTTTTAGGTACAGATATTGTTCCTTAGGAAACTTCGCAGCATCCACCCCCAAGATACTAGTGAATCATATAGACGGAGGGAAAACTTTGGTTTAAAAAACCAACCATTTTGGTGCCGGCGCCATTAAGTGGACTCCCCTCAGCATATTCTTTTTGTGCTTAATATTTAGATAAAGTGGCGGTTCACAGCATTAAATTGCTCATCTGGGGTATTCTTGGAGGTATTCCGGCGAGCTGGACAATTGATTGGTAGGGTATCAAAGTGCAGGAAAATTTCGAAATTATGCTTTCAGTAGATCTTGGTACCGGCGGACCAAAAGTTGCCCTGGTAACCACTGATGGCCATGTAGTGGCCTCTGAATTGACTCCTATTACTACCCAAAGAATAGGAAGGAGCGGAGCTACTCAAAATCCCTTGGACTGGTGGCAGGCAATAGTGGGTTCAACAAGAAACTTATTGTCCAGTGGTGAAGTAAAGCCGGACCAAATAGTTGGGATAGCAACTACAGGGCAGTGGGGATCAACAGTTCCGGTAGACGTCGATGGGCAACCTGCTGGAGATTGCATGCTATGGATGGACTCTCGTGGCTATGAATACTCCCGTTCTTTGATGGCTGGCCCTACACCATTTCGAATTGAAGGCTATGGAATTGATCGGGTACTTAAATTTATAAGGAAGTCTTCCGGAGCGCCGGCGCTTCAGGGAAATGATCCACTAGGACATTATTTGTTCATGAAAAATGAGTTGCCTGATATCTTTGAAAATACAGCCTACTTTTTAGAGCCGGTGGATTTTATTTCTTTATGTTTCACAGGGGTAGTCAAAGCTACGCCGGCTTCCATGATTTTGTCCTGGATAGTGGATATTCGTAATTTGGGAAATGCCAAGTATGCTAAGGATCTGATTCGTATAACAAAACGTGATTTCAACAAGGTGCCAGAGTTGGTTCCAACTGGTTCAATAGTTGGAACTATTTGCAAGAAGGCATCAGATGAATTAGGAATTAAAGAAGGCCTACCAGTGGTGAGTGGAATCCCTGATCTTTTGTCGGCCCCCCCAGGCTCTGGTGGAATGGATGATTATGATTTTCATTTGGCTATTTCCACAAGTTCATGGATGTCATGCCATGTTCCATATAAAAAAACCGATCCTTTCCGCCAAATTGCAACTGTCCCTGGGGTGATGCCAGGGAAGTATCTAATTGCCAACAATCATGACACCGCTGGAATTACTCTAGAGTGGCTGAGAGATATACTATTCTCATCGGCTCAAGCTCGTCCAAAATACAGCGAAATCGACTCTTTAATTGAAAAAGTGCCCGCTGGATCCGGCGGAATCATATTCACCCCTTGGCTCACAGGTGAACGATGTCCCGTGGATGACAGAACTCTTCGCGGATCATTTTTGAACCTATCCCTAGATTCGACAAAGGATGAAATGATAAGAAGTCTCTATGAAGGAGTTGCTTTTAATGCTAGGTGGATGCAAGATGCAGTTGAGAAGTTCATAAAACGCAAAGTCGGATCGATTAGGTTTATCGGTGGTGGGGCCAGTTCGAAGATTTGGTGTCAAATTCATGCCGATATCTTGGAACGAGAGGTCCATCAAGTAAAGGATCCCCTAGTGGCAAATGTTCGTGGAGTTGCACTTTATGGGGCTATGGCATTGAAAAAAACTGATGCTACCAGGATAAAGGCTTCTGTGAAAGTCGACGAAGTATTTAGTCCCAATAAGAATAATCAGGCCCTATACCGTGAGCTTTATGGCATTTACAAAGGTTTGTATAAAAAGCAGCATAAAATGTATGCGACCCTAAATAGAAGTAGTTCTCCCATAACGAGATCTAAAGAGATGGAGTAAAAGTGAGCAAAGTAGTTATTTTTGGAGGAGCTGGAGGAATTGGCGCAGTTGCGTCTAAAACCGTGAGCGCTACAGACGACTTTGATGAAATAGTTATAGCTGACCTAAGAGGTGAGCTAGCCGTTGACCTGGCAAGCAGTCTTGATCATCCAAACGCAAGAGGTGTTTCTGTCGATGCGACCTCTCATGAAAGCCTAGTGAAAGCTATGTCTCAAGCGACAGTAGTTTGTAATTGCATTGGACCTTTTTACCGTTTTGGAGAGCCTATTTTAAGAGCTGCCATTGAAGCAGGAGTTAATTACGTAGATGTCTGTGACGATCTGGATGCTACTGAGAGGCAGCTAGAGCTTGACCAGGCGGCAAAAAAGAGTGGAATATGTGCAGTCGTTGGACTTGGGAACTCTCCTGGATTAGCTAATCTATTGGCAAAATTTGGCAGTGACGAGTTGCTCGATGAGTGCAACAGCGTCGATATTATGCACATTCACGGCGGCGAGCCCGAGGAGGGACCGGCAGTAATTAAGCATCGAATCCACGCCATGGTCAATGACGTCCCACTATATATAGACTCCAAATTCGAGACTGTCAGATTGCTTGAAGAAAGTGGGCAGAGATACGTTGAAGAAGTGGAATTTCGAGATGTTGGCACTTATCCTGTTTATCCATATCCGCATCCTGAAACAATTACTCTGCCCAGATATTTGAAGGGGTTGACGCGGGCCACAAATAGAGGAGTAGTTTTCCCGATCTCATACTTTAATTACACAATGGAAGTCGTAAGAGAAGGACTTGCAAAGTTAGCAAGTTCAACTCCTAAATCTGAGTACCCCATTGATGAATGGGTTGAGAAAATACTCTCTAGGCGGGAAGAATTTCTCGCTGAAGCCGGAATTGAAGGTCCAAAGGGTTGTCTCAAGATTGTGCTAGTTGGGAAAAAAGACGGGGAAGTTCATAAGTTTATTTTTTCCGTATCATCGTCTGCAGATGGAGCAGGAGCTGGAACCGGTATTCCAGCTGGGTTAGGAGCTATTCTCTTAGCCCGTGGGAAGATTAGTGGCAAAGGAGTCTTCCCACCAGAAGGAGTAGTTTCCCCCTTAGAAGCGCTAACTTTGGCATCGGAGCTGCTTCCGAAATTGAAATTTGGAGGTTCTTCTGGATCGGTTGATTTTCCACTCCATATTGAACATATTTTACCTGGTGGTCAAAGCGAAGAGATTCCTCTCAGTTTTTGAGATCTGCTATTTGTTTGGATAGTTATGTCAGGCATTGCCATAGGTGAAGTAATTTAAGTTTCAGGTGAGTGTATTGTCTCAAACAAATCTAAGACACATCAAGCAAGATCTGCAAAGAGTGCAAGAACAGCATTAGATTTAAGCCAAGGAATTCACAAGAGCTTTATCCAGCATTTACCTAGGTGCGTTAGCTTGATGCAACACGGCACGGAAAAGTGAAATGACAAAGATTTATTCGCCGCACTTAGTCGTATTATTCGAAAGAATCACTTTATTGCGGCCGGAATCTTTTGCTTCATATAAGGCAGCATCACTTCTGGCCAAAAGTTCTTCGGCACTTTCTTCAAAGTCCCAAGTCGCGATTCCAGTTGAAAATGTGATGTGTGTGAGTGATGGAGACTCATGGGCTTTGGCCCGTATCTCTTCAACTAGTTCAAGCGCCCCCTTTGTGTCAGTATCGGGAAGGAGTAAAGAGAATTCTTCTCCGCCAAAACGGCAAACAACGTCCTGGCTTCGCATCCTAGAAGACATAAGCGCTGCCAAGGATCTCAGGATTTGATCCCCAGCTTGATGACCAAAACTATCGTTAAAGCGCTTAAAGA
>JABEUL010000166.1 GCA_013044465.1 Acidimicrobiales bacterium | reverse complement strand
CTTCAATTTGCAACCGACCCAAATGACTTGAAATATATTTTTGCCCCGCAGCGATATTAAGTTGGTCAAATACTGAATCGTCGTTGATCACTTTCGGGATTACGTTACACCCAAAGTTGTTATAGCCAACATCAGGACCATAATAAGTCGAGTTACAGTTGCTTCCTGCCAGGGCGGCGCCAAAATCTGCTGATAAATATTCTGGATATTTAAATGAAGTCATATTCCGAACAACCCATGGTCCTACAATTAAAAGCACGACTGCAAGGATTATCCCGAGGTCTCTAAAACGCCAAATCAAAGTTTTCTCTTTGGAATTATCTATCTCATTTTTCTTAAAATGTTGAGCTACATATAAAAACAGTGGCACTACCCCAAGTAAAATTAGCTCACTTCTAGTTAAAATGCATAAGGCTAGAACGACTGCAATTGCAATGGTTAACTTCATATTGGGTGCTTTTTTGTGCCTATAGATTAGATATAAAAACAGAGCCACGAGAAATTGAGCCAATGACTCTCCAAGTAGTCGACCGCTAAAGATAAACATTCCGGGATAGAAACAAGCTAAGGTCATTGCAACATATGAAGCTCCCTTGCCGGCTAAACCAAGTACTGTTAGTCCAATAAGTGGAACCGCACCGGATGTGATAACACCTATGGCAATGATCTGCCCACCAGAACTTTGAATACCGATTAAATCGAGCAGTGCAATTAAAAAGGAAAGAAGTGGAGGATGAAGTGCACCTGGGGCAACCCTTCCAGGGATAGAGGCATAAGCCATAGTGGGTATTGTATTCCCATGTGTAGCGCCAAAATAAATGAATGGATCAGAAATACCAAAGCCTTTTGATATCATCCAACCTTGCCAATGGAAATAATAGTCATCCCCAGATAAGGTGATGTTCCATTGGAATTTCAAAATATAAAATACTCTGAGCGCAACTGCGGCTAAAAAAAAGATTATGAGAGCATAGCTATATCTACGGTCCCTCAGGTTAAAGTCCACTTTCCTGATTGCCTGAATTATTCTCATTTTCATCTAATAGAGAAGAGAGAAGATGAAAAACTTCTTGCACCTTTCCAATTTCTTTGAATTCGGCTCTTCCGTCATTTCCACTTCCTGCACTGTCAACTATAAGTGTGCCAGCTTTTAAAATTCGCTCAAAAAAACTCTGCTTGATACTTAATGACTGGATTCGCCTTATTGGAATCTCTCTCATTGACTTCCCAAATACTCCAGTTCGCTCAACTACCCTTCTGTTGGTGACGACAAATGAATATGAAGTCCACTTTATCCATTTTGCAATAGCCCAGAACATTGAGATAAGCACCGGTATTCCAAGAATGATGCCAACATATAAAGGGGTGGATTTTGGAATCAAAGCTACTACAACAAGGACTGCAGCGGCAACTACTAAAAGTGTAAAAACTGGTGAGAACAACACTCCGACAAATGGTTTCGCATCGACAATGACCTCTTCACCTTCACCTAAATATTTTGCAGATATTCCCATAATTTCTTCCTTAAGCTAACTTTGCTGAAATTGTACCAGCAGATCGTAGTGCAGATCCATCTGCCCCAGTTGCGCTGAAAGCAACTGCTGGACTTTTCATGGCTTCTTCAATCATGTCATTCAATAGATCTATAAATGTTATTGGTGGATCGATGAATAGGTATCTCGAAAGTGAGCCTGGAATTGTATTGACTTCATTGACGTAATACTCTTCATTTTCACTACATAGAAAATCAATTCTTGCTACTCCTCTAATGCCAGCCACTTGGGCTACCTCCATGGCAGCTTCGCATATGTTTTTCTTCAATTGCTCGCCAACATTGGCCGGAAGCTCCCGAGGGGCACCAGCCATCCCTTGACCACCTACATATTTGTCCCTATATCCAAGAATTTCACCCGGTCCACTTGACCTAATAGGTCGCTCAATTGCACTAAGTTCTACTTGTGGCCAACTTTTGACTGCAATTTGGAGATCAAATAAATCCGACCGGTAAGGTTCAATGACTGCGCCCTGCTTCAGATGTAAGTTGACTTTCATTCTCGATCTTGCCGTAGTGAGATCTGTGACTACATCAATTCCCACCGATGATCCACCAAATCTGGGTTTCAAGATATAAGGACCGGGAAATACAATGTCCTTTGAATCCTCAGTCATTACTACTCTGTCAAGTCCAGGAAGTCCTTGCGATTTAATCAAGGCTCCAAATGTGGCTTTATCCATTCCCAGTTGTGCCCCAGTTAGATTGGGCCCACTATATTTAATTCCGCTCATATTTAAAGCACCCTGGATTGAACCGTCTTCTCCTGGACCTCCATGGCAACAGTTAAGTACACAATCAATTTCGAGTGGCTTAGTCTTTTTCCCAAACCCTCCCTTGGCGTCTTTGAATCCGCCTCCTTGGCCTATCTCAAATTTGAGAAGCTCAGCACCATTGACACTTCGACCACTCTCCATCGCCTGTGCAAAATCGGATCCCTCTAGATTAACCGGAACCTTGTAAAACTCATTTTGCTTCGACCAGTAGATTCCAATACATTGATGAGCAGATGAATCTGAAAGTGCCCTTAGTGCCTGCAGGCCAGTCAGAATACTTACGTCGTGCTCAGGAGATGGACCTCCAAACAAAACCGCTACCTTCGCACTATTTAATGCCACTAATTGCCTTTCAAGAACTTCTAGACCGCCTGCATTGGCATGACAGATGGATAAACTGAATCACTTTATAGAGCCTACGCAAAAAATGGGACCTAGCCAAGCATTTAAACAATCAAATATAAATTCAGGCATTGACTAGGGAAAGTGATCGGGAAGGTCATTGATATAGCAAACTACATCTCCATTGGAAAGATTAGACCTCACCCACTTTACCGCATCTGGCCTATTGGCAACCTCAATTGCTCCTCCATATCCCTTTTTAAGTGCACTCCGGTTAGTTTTGCCCACAACTACGAGTTCTGCGTTCTTGTCCTTGATTTTTTGGCCAAATATCTCATTTTCAAGGTCTTGCCTCACCCCCAACTCCACCATGCCAGGTGTCACCACAACTAACCGGCCTTTTGGAGACACCAACTTTTCTCCTTTTTCAAGACTGAGTTGCACTGACGCTGGATTGGCATTATAAGTGTCATCTACAACCACGATTCCACTATCAGCGGTAGAAACATTAGAGCGGTGTTCAACTGGGGCAATTTTGTTGACATTATCAAGTAATGACTCGATGCTAACTCCAAGTCCTACGCAGATTCCCATCGCAACGGCAAAATTAGAAATTGGCAGTATGTCCGAGATGTCTGGCCCTTCTCCAAGTAGTTCACCATTGTAAAATATCTTAAGAGATGAATTTTCTTGCACAATTCGAATATCACATGGCTCGTTCGGATCTGGGCTTGTTGATACCCTAATGACCCTATTTCCCCTCCCCTCTATTTCATTGGCAAGATTTTTTAGCCTTTGGTCGTCTACTGTCAAAACAGCTACTGTGTCTTTCAAAAAAATCTCACTTTTAGCCAGAAGAATATTATCCTCACTTTTCATTCTCTCTAGGTGAACTGGCCCAATTGCAGTAATTGCAGCAACCATTGGGGGCATCCATTTCGTGAGATCTTTGATCTCACCTGGTTTATAGGTTCCCATCTCGGCTACTAATACCTCCGTTGAAGGCAAAAGATAGTCAAGCACAGTCCTTGATAACCCATATTTGTTATTAAATGATGCCGGAGATGCAACCGTTGCCTTTAATCCCGATAGGAGACTTGAGACTGCGTTTTTAGTCGATGTCTTTCCGTATGAACCGGTAATAGCTACGATTTGAGGATTAATTTCCTTTAGTTTCTTCGCTGCATTATTTATGTACTTCCTTCCAACGAATTGCTCTATGGGCTCTGAAATAAGAAGTGATAGGTCGCAAATTAAAAAACCAAAGACATTGCATAGTGCAATGGTCAAAAGAGCGAGATTAGATCCGAAAATCAATAAAACTAGAAGATAAATTGCAACTATTAAAGTAACTTCAAGGCCAAAAAGTGTCTTTAACCTCCTAGTCCATTTAAGCTTTCCACTAGAGCCTCTATAAGAAAGTCCTATCGGGACAGTGTCGCTAAGCGCGAAAGCACCTAGAGCCAGTGGAGCTAAAAATAAAGTCCCAACAGCGAGTCCAAAAGACACAACCCACAAAAGGGGCGAAAGTGATAGCTTCATCCACCTGGAGGCAAATCTAGTTACTGATCCGGCTAAATAGTGCTCTCTCTGGGCTATGCGAATATATCGTATCGAAGAAACGCAAAATGCCAAAAGGCCGACTACACCAAGTATTGCTAATTCCATCAAATCAACTGACTTTTAGTAAATCATGTATTGCGGTTTTGATCTCAAAAGGGTGTTCGGTGGGCAAGAAATGAGAACCCTCTTTAACTGCCCGCAATTCACATCTATCTGCGCCCAGGCTTTCTCTAACGCTTTGAGCCACACTTATCGGAATTTCTAAGTCCATCTCCCCCCACAAAAGCACGACAGGCAATTTTGCACCCATTAGCCAATCCACGTATAAACCCGAGTTAGTCTCAGCCAGTACTGTTACTAATACCTGTCTCATTACTCCCGAAGCCCTCTTGTAATCGGGTGATCCGTAAGCATTTCTGTACTTGTCCACGATTGAAGTAGGAGCCAATTTGTACTTATTAGCAAATTTCGCCAAACGTAGCTTTGCGGGAGGCTTTTTTACAACTTTACCAGGGGTTTTTATCAATGGAACACCTGTGAGAATTAATCCTCCGAATCTATCGGGGAACTTTTCAATGAGTCCAATTGCAACTCTTCCGCCAAAGGAGTGCCCGACCAATATGGGACGACTATCGAGTTGGTCCACTATGGGTTTTAGCATCTCTGCATACCAAAGTGAACCTCCACTTTTCTCGGGAGGAGGAGATTCACCGAATCCGGGAAGATCAATTGAGAGAATTGGTACATCTTTCTCAATTGAACAGAGTTCCCCAAAGTCCCTGTAGCTTCTCCCCCATCCATGAAGAGCAAGTACCTTCGGTTTTCCTTCTAGTGAGGCAGAACCATATATGGTTCCATCGGCATAGCTAGTGAGCATTTTGAAAAGCTCACACTCCCCTTAAACTTGCCTTAAATATCTCTCCAACCCCTTTGATGACCGTCTCTCGAATCACGGCAACGTCTTCATCAGTCAAGGTTTTAGCCGGATCTGAAAGTATCAATCTATAAGCCAAGCTCTTCTTGCCCACACCAAGTGAATTATCCCGATATACATCAAATAAATAGATTCTCTTGGCACTCTCCCCGGTCAAATCTACAATTGCTTTTCGCAAATCTTCACTGGCAACACTCTCGTCAACCACAAAGGCCAAGTCGGTTTCAGCAGTCGGGAATCGAGAAATCGATTGATATCTCGATGGAGATGCGTGAAGTCCAAACAACCCATGAAGATCAATATCTAAGTAGCCAACTCGGCCTTTAGAAAAATCCGCAGTTAGATCGGGATCGATTTCCCCAACCACACCAATGACCTCATTTTTCCCAGCGACTATGAAACCACTCCTTGCCGGATGCAAACCTCCTACATAAACACTAGATATCTTTGAATTGATCTCAGGTGGTGCCATCGGATGCCAAGTTGGTCCCCCAAAATGAAGGTGTGGGGTAATCTGGTTGAGACTTGGACCAGTTGAGCTTTTGTAACTATGTTCTTGGTCCATAGACACTTGGTCGATTGGCACTATTTTTACATCGGATATTGAAAATTCCACTAAGAGCGTGTAGAGAGCCTCAACTGCGCTCCTCGCATCATCTCCAGACGTTGCAAATATCGCGGACAATCTTTCACTTTCAAAGGGCTTAAGTTGTTCGAAGTCGATACGATCTGACTTGTCGTCATTCAATGGCGAGTTGCCTAAAACATCCTTTGGATGGAAAAATATGTGACCAATCTCAAAGAAGCGTGCCTCACCTAGGTTATTCAACACATTTTTCCGATAGGTATTAACAAGTCCTAAAAGAAGAGTCCTTCGCAAGATAGATTCATCTTTTGTCAATGGCCTTGACGCAGAGATACCTTCTCCCATTACTCCGAAGCTCTCTTGTTCATTTGGTGCTACTAAAGTGTTAGTCCATATCTCATTTGAACCAAGCCCAACAAATACCTGCCTTATTTTTCTAACCATTTCCTGGAAGGCGCTAAGTCGGCCAACATTAGGCGAATAAACTTGAGTCGGAACAATTTCTTGATAGCCAATAATTCGGGCGATCTCTTCAATTACATCTATTTCCCTTTCCGCATCTGGACGAAAAGTTGGGATTGATACCTCAAAGTCTTCAACTGTGTCAGCTCCGCTAGTTTCAAAGCCCAGCGAATTCAAGATGGGAGGAATCTCACTTGGATCCAAATTCGTACCTAAGATCGAGTTAACTCTATTTGAACGAAGCCTTATTTTCTTAGCCTCAACCTTTATTTGACCAGCCATTACTATAGGCGAGGCCAAGCGAGCGCTGCTTTTTGCTCCAATTAAATACGCGTATCTCCCTTGGGCAAACTCTAGGACGTTGGG
>JABEUL010000165.1 GCA_013044465.1 Acidimicrobiales bacterium | reverse complement strand
TGCCCAGACCTAGCAAGAAAATTGCTCGACGGCCGAATATATCGGCAGCCCGCCCACCTAGGAGCAAAAAGCCAGCAAATGTTAGCGCATATGCGTTAATCACCCATTGGAGATTTAGGGTTGAAAATCCCAAAGAGTGCCTAATGGCTGGAAGCGCCACGTTTACAACTGAGACATCAAGTACAACCATGAACTGGGCCACACATGCAATCGCAAGTATTAGCCCATCAGATTTATGCTCCTTTTTCTGCAAGTCCTTATTTATAGCAACCTCATCTGATTTGCCAGGGATGATATCTTGTTTGGCCATTCAGGTAGTGTAGCCAATTCTTGGGGCAATTTGACACTTTGGCAAAGTAAATTAATTACATCTGGAAACTCCGAATCGCTAAAAAAAATGCTTCTATTGTTCAATTGGGCGGAATTTTACCCAACTTGATCGAGATAATGCCATCGGCAAGTAAACGAGATTCTCATTGGCCCCTAGAATATGATTATGGCAAATAACTCATTTGATGCAAGGTCCACTTTTTCAGTCAATAATAAGGAATATACTTATTTTCGACTGGACGCACTAGATTCTTTGGCAGACGTGGAGACTCTCCCAAAGAGCATAAAGATTTTGTTGGAAAACCTTTTACGTCATGAGGACGGCATCCATGTCCAAAGTGACGACATAGTTTCATTGGCAAATTGGTCGCCAGAGGCTGCTGGTGCTTTTGAGATCGCATTTAGTCCTGAACGAGTGCTAATGCAGGATTTTACAGGTGTTCCTGCAGTTGCGGATCTAGCTGCAATGCGTGACGCAATATTGAATCTTGGAGGAGATCCTAAGTCAGTTAACCCTCTTGTGCCAGTGGAGCTAGTTATTGACCACTCAGTAATCGTTGAAAAGGCTTCAAGCTCTTTTGCATTTGAAGAAAATGCCGAGATTGAAGCAAGTAGAAACAGGGAGAGATATGCCCTTTTGAGGTGGGCACAACAGGCTTTCGACGGCGTTAGAGTAGTGCCACCAGATGCCGGAATTTGTCACCAAGTGAATTTGGAGTATTTAGCTAGAGTTGTATTTACGGCAAATGACGGAACCACCTATCCCGATACGGTAGTTGGAACTGATTCCCATACGACAATGATAAATGGCCTAGGTGTTTTAGGTTGGGGCGTAGGGGGGATAGAAGCAGAAGCGGCTATGTTGGGTCAACCTGTAACTATGCTGGTGCCTCCCGTGGTGGGAGTGAACCTTGTGGGCCAGCTTTCACCAGGTGTCACTGCAACAGATTTGGTTTTGACTGTATGTGAGATGCTTCGCAAACACGGAGTAGTAGGAAAGTTCGTGGAGTTTATGGGCGAGGGCCTTAGATTACTTTCTCTTGAATCAAGGGCTACAATTGCCAATATGGCTCCCGAATATGGAGCTACTTGTGGGTTTTTCCCGATTGACCAGGTAACTCTTGATTATTTAAGCTTTACCGGCCGGAGTGCAGATCAAGTTGAGATTATTAAAACGTATGCAAAGTTGCAAGGTCTTTTCGTAGAAGATTACAGTGCCCTTCCCCGAGCTAGTGAGTATCTGGAGTTGGACCTCACCACAATTATCCCGTCTCTTGCTGGCCCATCGAGACCTCAGGATCGAGTTGCGCTAAGTGGAGTTAAAGAAGTTGCTGCAAAAGCCAGTGGTTCACTAAAACGTGATGAAACTTTAAGAGAGGTCCAAAATGGCGATGTCGTTATAGCCGCTATTACCTCTTGTACCAATACGTCCAACCCTCAAGTCTTGGTCGCTGCAGGACTTTTGGCAAAAAAGGCTAGGGAGAGGGGACTGTCAAGTCCGCCCTGGGTGAAGGCTTCTCTCGCTCCAGGTTCTCGTGTGGTAACAGACTACTTAGATAAAGCCGGCCTAACCAAGTACTTGGAAGAGCTTGGTTTTTACTTAGTGGGTTATGGCTGCACCACTTGTATTGGAAACTCAGGGCCCCTTAATGATGGAACCGCAACTAAGGTTGTCCAAGAGAAGCTTTCTGTAGCGGCGGTATTGTCTGGAAATAGAAACTTTGAAGGACGCGTACACCCGGACGTGAGGCTTAACTTTCTGGCCTCGCCGCCACTAGTTGTTGCTTACGCAATTGCTGGTACTACATTGATTGACCTTACCAGTGAACCACTTGGCAAGGGAAGTAATGGGGAGGAAGTATTTTTGAGTGATATTTGGCCAAGCGAAAGTGAAATCAATGATTTAATGCGTGATTCAATTGAAGCAAGTATGTACAAGAATCGTTATGATGCCATCTTTGAAGGAGACTTAAGATGGCAGTCGCTAAATTCTGGAGTGGGAGATCACTTTAGCTGGGATGAAGATTCAACATATGTCAAGCGCCCACTGTTTTTCGAAGGTATTACCATGGAACTGCCAGTTGTCAGAGACATAACGGGCGCAAGAGTGTTAGTAAAAGTCGGGGACTCCGTGACCACCGACCATATATCTCCGGCAGGATCAATTAAGAAAACATCACCCGCGGGAGTATATTTAACTGAACACGGCGTTGCTTTTGAAGACTTTAATTCTTATGGATCAAGACGAGGTAATCACGACGTTATGATGAGGGGCACCTTTGCAAATGTAAGATTAAAGAATCAGCTAGTTCCGAATTCAGAGGGGAACTGGACTAGGTATCTGCCAACCAATGAAGAGTGCACAATCTTTGAGGCCTCTGAAAAATACCGACAAGATGGCACTCCGCTAATTGTTCTTGCGGGAAAAGAATACGGCACGGGATCGAGCCGAGACTGGGCGGCAAAAGGTGTACTAATGCTTGGCGTCAGGGTAGTAATAGCTGAAAGTTTTGAAAGAATTCACCGATCAAACTTAGTTGGTATGGGCATTGTCCCACTTCAATTTGAGCCCGGAGTTACCATTGAAAGCCTTGGACTATCTGGTGAAGAGATCTTTGAAACAATCGGCCTAGAGGCCATCCAAAACGGTGAACTTCCGAAAAAGATCTCAGTTAAAGCAGATGCAAAAGAGTTTGAGACAATTCTAAGAGTAGACACGCCTGTTGAGGCAACTTATCTTAGAAATGGTGGAATTCTCCAATATGTATTGAGGCAGCTAGCTAGAAACTAAGCCTCGGCCCCAGTTCCGTCTACAGGCACTGCTGCCAGTCCTGCAATCGTCGGAACCATCATTACTTCTCCGCCGCCAGCACTTCCACTAGATGGATTATCAATCTCTTCGTCAAATGGGACACTGGAGGCACCAAGTGGTTCGATACGAGTTTTAGGAGCAGAAACTTCTGGCTCAACTTTTGGCGGTTCCGGGATTGCCGCTGGAGTCTCAGTTTTATGAGAGGCAGTTAGCCCAGGAATGTCAATTCCGCCTACTGCTTGACGCAACGTGTCTTGAAGTTTTTGGAGATCGGCTAGAGCATGTTCTCTCTCGTCGTTAAGAGCGTGAATTTGCTTTTCAATATCTTGCCTCTCATGCTCAAGATTAGCTTTCAACTGCTGGTGCTCTTGTTGGAGCTTTTGCTGCATCTCTTCAATGCGGAGTTTGATCTCGTTCTCTTTATTAGTCTCGAGTTCCTCAAGGGCGCCACGCTTCCTCGCCATCTCAATTTCTAAAGCCTCACGCCGTGCAGCCATGGAGCGCTCGGCTTCGTCCTTGGCTTCAGCAAGTTTCATATCGGCTTGTGTCCTAGCTTGGTCAATTTCTGACTGTGTTGAATCCCGTTGGCGAATGATTTGAGCAAGCTCAGTCTCGGCACCTTGTTTCCTGGCAGCAATTTCTTGCTCAGCGGAGATCCTTATCGCAGAGGCTGATTCCCATGCCTCTTGTATAATCCTCTGAATTTGCTCACCAACGGTATTGGCAGTTTCAGGCAACTCAATTGAAGTTGGAAGTTGAGTACTAATTGACTCAGCAGGTGCTACCTCGGCCCCACTTTTTATTGCTTCTTCAAGGGAGCCAAGTCGATCTTGAAGTTCGACGAGACTCGCGTTGGCTACTGATAACTGTGCCTCTGCGCTTGCTGCCCTTGTAACGGCATCCTGAAGCTGCCGAGTTTGGGTAGCAATAAACTGATCAACCTGATCCGGATCGTATCCCTTTCGGTTAGCAGTAAATTGGGCCATTTTTGAACCTCCGTGACTGTAGGTCGATATATTTTTAATAAATAAATTTTATTTCGCCAGCATTATAGCTAACTTGATTATTCTAGCAAAAGTAAGTAGTCCTACCACTCTGAAAACTTGAACAGTTACTCATAGTGACATTTGTTACTTGGAAGCTATTTTATAATTGTTTATTTTCAAATATCAAGGGCTTTTATACATAACTTAATTTTATCTGGGGCTTTTCCTACTGCCCGGTATATTTTTAGTATCTTATGGTTAGCATAAAAACTTGATATAGTGCGATTATGACCCTCGAACACGATGATTTCAAAAGGGAACTCGATGAGATCGAAGCAGCACTAGATAGGATCCGAGATAGCAAGTTTGGGATTTGCCACCACTGCTTAAATCCAATTGATGATGAAAAACTCCTGGTTAATCCAATAATTACTAATTGTGGATGTCACTAAATAAAAAAAAGCGAACTAAATCATGTTTCTTGATTTAGTTCGCTTTTTAATGCCCCACCTTTTCAGAAGACTAGCTTTTTTTGGTTTCCCAGAAGATCCGATCAATCTCAGCAATTTCATCTAGCAGGCGAGTTGCCACACTTACTTCGTTAGTTTTCTTAGCTTCACCAGCGGTTTTCGTAGCTTTCCAAAAAAGCCCATGCAATTCTGGGAATTTCTCAGTGTGCTCGGGTTTGAAGTAATCAGTCCAAAGTACCCAAAGGTGATGTTTTACAAGTTCTGAGCGCTCCTCTTTGATACTGACTGCACGTCCTTTGAATACTTCATCATCAGAAGCATTGAACTTCTCCATGCAGCCCTTTACGGACTCTGCCTCAATTCGTGCCTGCGCAGGGTCGTAAACCCCGCATGGAAGAT
>JABEUL010000164.1 GCA_013044465.1 Acidimicrobiales bacterium | reverse complement strand
GGTCGGCAAGCGATCGATCTGAGAATGACTGAGCAAATGGACCTCCACTAGCAGCTACTACTCCATTAATCACAAGCCCAGTATCTCCATTGGCTAACTCGCTGGCATTCATTTGACTATTAGTATTTCCCAGGCTTAAGACAATTCCAAACGCCAATACTAATAAGAAAAATATTAGGCCGACGGTATAAAACCATCTCCACGGTCTGAAACTTCTATTTTTACCATCTACATCCATCGTCGTATCCTTTTCAGATGGTGATCCATTTAAGCACATACATTTCTGACCCGTGCAGTTCATTCTTCACATGAGTCTAACCTCGAATGTGGCTTAGTATCGCCATTATTAGCTAACCCCAGCCTTGGCTTTGGTGGTAAAAGTTGCAATGCTGCCTACCTCCAAATACCAATTAGCGGTCGTATCCGTTGACAATCTCTAGGAGATTACATTCCGTAGTATTGCCTTTAAAATCAACATGGCTATTGGCCTCTTGATTTCAGAAAATCCAGATTTCCTCTGTTTCTCTAGGAGAGGTTTGTTGGCCTTTGATTTGGCCCAGTCCTTCTGCTACTCTTGGAGAGGCCGGTAGCCGAAATACCAAAACGGTCAGCCTAGACTCGACTTGTTGTAGCGTTTAAGTCAAGCACATTTGAACTCTACAAAACTACAACCGTTTGCTAAGAGAACTCGAATAATCCTGATTTCCGAAATCAATTCCAACCATGGCAGTAAATTCTCAAGCAATTCCGAAACATATTTTCATTCAAGTACATATAAATAAACGACCTTGATATTGATATGAACAAGTTGCAAAACTCTTTTTGTAAATTTCTAGCTCCGATCCTATTGCAATACCTCTCTCGTTATCGTCATGGATGTTAGTGTCGAGTATTTGCCGAGAGTACTAAAGGCGACAGATTATCGGTAAATTTTGGCAGCGTTAAATCGGTATCGGCCTTCATCTTATTCGCTACTTAGGTGTACCACATATGGTACGCTTAAGATATGAAAAGTGCTGCTTCCATTATTCGAATGACAAGGATGGAAACCGGATGGTCACAAGAAAAGCTTGCACGGGCTTCACGTACTTCTCGGTCGGCAATTGCTAGATACGAGGCTGGCGTTCATGATCCAACATTTGCCACGCTTTGTCGGATATTAAGGACTATGGGTGCCGATTTGGAGGTAGTCAACACAGAGGGTAAAAGCCAAAAGATAATCGAGGTTTGCCGCGCTGCTGAGATTGTAATTCAAAGCCGTGGTTTTCCTTTCCCCAAAGTAGAGCCCAAGTGGCCGGTTTTCAAAAAAATGATGTCAAGGCATGAAAGTGGCGTTTGATTTTTCCAAAAAGATCATTTGGTTAGTCGAAGCTTTAAATAAAGCCGACGTGCCCTACGCCGTCGGTGGTGCGCTTGCCCTAGGCTACTACGTACAAGAACCCAGGGCTACACATGATATCGATATCAACATTTTCAGTCCAAGTGGAGACGCTGAGAAGATCTTTAAAATTTTTGGCAACCACATTTCGGTGAGTAGAGAACAATTAGCCAAGCTAAGTCGAGAAGATCAAGTGCGGCTTTACTGGGATGATGTTCCTGTTGATCTCTTCTTTCTCAACGTTCCGCTTCACGAATTAATGAGTAAGAGGGTAGTCCCAGTGAGGTTTGCAACCGCTAATATGCAAATCCTTTCGGTTACAGATCTTGTGATCTGCAAGGCAATCTTCGCAAGGTCCAAGGACTGGGTTGATATTGAGGCTGTGTTGGCTCACTCAGACCTCGACAAAACCGAGGTTACTAAGTGGGTTGGTGAGATCTGTGGGGAAGGAAGCCGACAAATGAAAAAGTGGAGATCTCTTTCCAAAAAGAAGCTCGATGGCCGCACCGAATTTGAGTTGCCGACCATCAAAGAGATATCTGAGAAAACCAAACGTAGTTAAGATAGCCATTGAATCTCATTAGCGCCCGCTTAATCAAACTCCAGCAATTATTGGCTTCAGTAGAAATAAGATTGCTGACATGCCTTTTAAGTGGTACACGGGCGAGTGAAAGTCAAAAAAGGAGTTACTTGCTAAGTCGACGGATTCCCCGATAATCAAGTTCGTTGCCACTTTGGTCGAGCGAACACTATGGCTAGACCGCTTACGGGTCTTACTAGATCACCTATTCTCCATTCGTTCAATACGCTCAACGCAAAAGCCCAACTTGCCTGTACCGCTAACTTTTCAACTACGCTCTACCCCTTCTGAAAGGGATTTATCACTGCCAAAAAGCTATCTTTCCCTGCCAAATCATCATTTGACTTTGGTTAAACTTCCTGGCCTAGCCCATAACTTAAATTAACTATGTCAAACTGGTTTTGAATTAATATATGGAACGTGTATACAAAAGTAAGCATCAGTGAGGCCAAGGCGCAGCTTTCACATCTGATTGCAAAAGTTGAACAGGGCGAGGAAATCATAATTGCCCGATCTGGCCATCCTGTGGCGCGATTAGCTCCTCTTGAAAGGCCCCCGGGACTGAGAAAACCGGGCGAACTAGCAGGAAAGGTGTGGATCGCTGATGATTTCGACGAAACCCAAAAGGAAATCATCGACTCTTTCGAGACTTAGAAGTCGTGAACTTATTACTTGATACCCATTCTGCTTTGGTGGCTCGCCAATATTAAATTCGACAACAATGCGATGGGGAGTATTGCAGACGATCGAAATGTTGTCTTCGTCTCAGCCGTTAGTGTGTGGGAAATATCAATAAAGCAGGCGATCGGAAAGCTTCAGATTCCAGATGGATTCGAGGCAGCGTTAGTTAAGAGCGGATTCGAAAAACTCGATATTACTTTTGACCACGCGATGACAGCCGGAAAACTGCCACCATTTCATCGAGACCCATTTGACCGCATGCTGATAGCACAAGCAATTATTGAAGATCTAACATTACTCACGGCTGACGGCAGGTTGAGAGAATATAAGGTCAAGTTGTTACAGATCTGATCGATCAAGTTAAAAGCCACATGCCGAGATGATCGTTCGGGTTTCGACCCCGCTACCATTGCTAAAAAGGCTTACGTTTCTACTTTTAGATAGCATTTTTCAATTGATATATGAAGATACGACGGAAGACAGTTATAGTTCTCCTATCCCGTTAAACGACAGAATTTTCTAAAAGTTTCAAAGGATTTTCCTATAAGCAATGTCGGAGTGCTGGTTGGCACAAAAACAGGCGCCTTTATACTCACTAGACCTCGACAAAATGGAGGTGCCGAGACGGGTTGCTGAGATCTGTGAGCAGGGAAGCCAAAAACAAGTGGAGATCACTTTCCGAGAAGAAGCTAGACGTTCGTCCCGAATTTGAGTTGCCGACCATCAAAGAGATACTTGATAATACCAAGTCTTCCTAGGATGCCCATTGAATCTGACCAAACCCTATTAATCGAGCTCCGGTGCTTTTTTAAAATCTGGAGCTAAAGTTGTTTTCATATACTTTCTGAGGCTCGTCCAATCTCCCATAGAACAGATTCGATAGCTCTGGTCACCCTAGAGAAGCGAATTCGTTCCTGTTCAAGCCTTAAGGACGATCCATAGCGATTAGTGATCAAATCTTGGTACATGAGTTGCTCAGACGTGGTTAAGTTAGCCAGTGCTTTGTTAGTCGGCGAAGGCTCCCTCACCCACTGATCAGGGTGGCCAAGAAAAGTTTCACTATCCATAAGCATAGATTTAACAGAGCTGACCCGACTTCTCATGCGACTCAAAATGTCAAAACCGTGTGAATCGATATCTCCCCAGTAGATGACATGCTTCGACTTTAGCCAAGGTATTGAATCCAGATTGGCCAAAGCGAATCCAGACCCAAATACTACCAATGCATTTTTGACTCTTGGGAATGCCAAATATGTAATTTCATTTTCAATTACAAATACTGTCGACACTGCGATACTTAGTGTTGCCAGTTCCTCCGTCCGAAGCGTAACTTCGTTTATTCCACTTGGGAAACAGGTTATATCTGAATCCAATATTCTGAACCGCGTGTACCTAGGTTTGGACTTAAACCCATATCGTCCCGAGAAATCACTTGACGGAAATAATATGTTAACTCGTTCGATTGGAACGACTTCACTTAACATTTCATCCAATATCTTTTGGTTCTTCTCTACAAATTTAGTGTCAATTCCATCCAAATCGATCTGGCGCAAATAGAGATCTTTAGTATTGGTCGTCTGAATCCAAATAACTGTCGAAAGTAGATGCTCCCAAATCGAGTGATATTCTACACCTTTCATAGGATTTTTTGCCAACCATGACAGCAGTGCTGGGACTCTTACACGAGTTTCTCTAATAACTTCATCCAGGTGTTCTACGTCTTTTTGAACGCCAAGTAATGTAACCAGCTCTTCAAAACTTTCAATAACTACCTTTGTTGGCACTTGATTATCACCCAACAGGCCATTTCGAACGTTGCGATATTGAATTGAATACAATGGCTGTCCGCTCTTTTGCCGAAGTTTTGCCTCCCAATCCTCCACCCATTTTTTTACAACGTCAAAATTATCCAAGAGATCTGATGCTGAAGGACCGTGAATCTTAAATGAAATAGTCTCAAACGGCTTTTCCTCAACATATGCTTTTAAGTACTTCCCCCTTCTCCAACGTTTTTTCAATACTGTAACCGCGTCAGATAGCTCAGTCCACCTGTGAGGAATGCTAGCCGTGAGTGAAGACAAGACTTGTGGGTTCACTGAGCTTGCTCTTCAACTTTAGATATCTGCTCCTCGTTGGTTTTGTCAATCCGTCGCCTATATTCTTCAATTGTCAGTGACTGGAGACGTGAATAATTTCCGTCAGGGTTGTCTACAAACCCTACTGCCGACACATGTGGCTCTATTACGTGAATTTTCTGCAAGGGAGTAACAATTAAGAGTTGGAGACCGAGTCGAGTGAATAGTGCTAAAGCATATCTAGTAGAAGATTCAGATCCTCGGCTAAAGGCCTCGTCGATTACCACAAAGCGAAATGCCCTAGATTTTGCAGATCCCCAATCTAACTTGAATTGGTAAGCAAGAGAAGCGGCCAGAATGGTATAGGCCAGTTTTTCTTTTTGACCTCCCGACTTTCCAGCTGAATCAGTGAAATGTTCATATTCGCTATCATCATTTCGCCACCTTTCAGAAGCCGAAAATACATACCACTGTCTAACATCACTTACCCTACGAGTCCAGCTACGATCCAATTCCGAAAAACCTTCACGTCCTTTGAAGCGATCAAGCAGTTGCTTAACCTGGCTAAACTTCTGCTCTGAATACTGCTCGCTACTTCCACCCCCAAACATGTCGTCAGTGCAGGCACGGAGATCTGATCGAAACTCTTTTACATCTACATTTGGCGTCGGGTCTGGAACTAGGACAATGTATCTACCGTCGTTATAATCAATCGCCGATAACGACTCGTTGATCCTTTCAATTCGGTCCTTTATGAGAAGTTCCTGTTTAGCCAGTTGGGCTGCAAATCCGGCAATATCTCTTATTGTATTTTGCGTGAGATAGTTCTTAAACTCCTTTTCAAATCGAGGTAAGTCATCGCTCTCTACTTGTTTGTACAAATCCCTGAATTCATGAGCCGATTCCATAGTGGCATCAAAGTCAGAAGTCTCTAGGGGATACCGAGCTTTGAATTCGCTCATCAACTTAATAGACCTTTGGCCTAATTCATTTAAGCGTCTTTGTAGCTTTGCCAACTTACTTTCCAGGTGATCCCTAGTTTGCTCTTCAACAGAAGCGGCTTCTTTTGGGCCAAAAGTACTTGTACCAAGTAGTTCCATCAAAATCAAGTCAATTGAATCGAGGACTTCTTTATCGGGAAGAATATTTGAATTCGAAAGAAGCTGCTCTGACTTGGATAGCTCTCCTCTTGCGTGTTCAAGCTCATTTTCAAGTTTCCCAAGGCGCTGATGATGCAACTTTACAGCTTCTTCTTGCTCGCTAATTTTTCCAACGACCTTCTCCAACTCAACTTTGAGAGCACTCAGCTGGTTTGAAGCTTCTAGAATCCTTTTTTGCTCTGCTTGTAATTCTGCAATCTTGTTTACAAGTTCCTCCCAATCAAGTTCAGCCCAATCTGCATATATCTCAAGAGAATCAATTGCGCTCAGTTTTCTCTGAATAGTGTCTTCTTCATCGCGCAGTGCTCCAATTAGTTGAGAGTACTTGCCAATTTTGCCCTTGAGCTTTCTTTCCTCATCTTTTAATATTTGGATTTTGTCTTCATTTTGCCAACCTAAAACGTAATGTCTCCTATCGCTTATAGGTTTTCTGTCATCTTTTTCGTGTCGAGTTCTGTCCCTAACTTGACCTTCACGAGTAACTGCCTTGGACTTAGAGCGAAATTCTTCAACTGTGTCAACGCAAACATGATTTGCGCGTTTGCTCAATTCCGTAATCAACCACTTCTCACAGGCAATACCGGGTTTTACCTCTAACATATCCACCAATAGTGGCTCTGTTGTCCTCATGTCTGTATCGGAAGACTCACTGGTTTGTTCTAAAACTCGAAAATAAACTATCCGATTCCTCAGATGATTACTATTTATCCATGACGTAATAGTTCCGTAGTGTCTATCTGCGACCACTAAAGAGAGTGCAAAAGAGTGCAAAACTCGTTCTGCGGCCCCCTCCCACTGAGTAGCCTCTTTCTTGACCTGCACAAGCTCGCCAATGAAAGGAAGCTCCTCAGAATCAATATTAAGTTCCTCGCACAATCGCTCCCGCATCTCGAGTGAGCTATTTGGAATGTTAGTTCGCCGAGAGCTAAGGCTTAGCAGTTCCTCGCTAATCAATTTGGCATCTTCTTCAAGCTTTCGGCGTTCGAAGCCAGACTCACTGGCTTGGTTTTGAATGTTGGCTAATTCATCCTTAAACGTCATGCGCCTCTCACTTGCCAATACCTTAGATTCTACGAACTGAAGCGAATTCCTTACCTTTTGAATTCCAATTGACTCAAGCTTATTATTATATTGCTGATATTTCTCTTGCCTATTAGGTTTTTCAACTTCAAATCTATTTATCTCGCTTTCAATTACATTGAGTCGGTCACCTCCATGACCGGCAATTTCAATTTCTAGCCGTGTTTTATCTGCCCGAAAAATAGAAATCTTTTCTTCAAAAGATATGATTTCAACCTTGACTTGATTCAAAGATGCTTCTATCTCAGCGGCCAATTTTGAAAACAAATCTTTTCTATGCTTTGCAAAAACAATCGGAAGCGCCCCACGTTGGAGAGAGATGACTTCACTTATTGAATTTGCCTCGTCGAAGTTGTCCAAATTTGCCACAATTGGACCTAGCAGTTCCAATTGTTGACGGGCACGGCTGACTGCTTCATGAGCCCTGGTCAGATTCTCAAAATGATCAACAAGTGAATCAATATGCTTTTTTGCGTCAAATGGTTCTAACATGTGATTCCGAACAAACTCGTTTAAATTATCTACAGCCTTCATTGAAACCGTCTGATGAAACAGGTCCATAGCTTGTTCGGATTCAATCCCTAATCGACGTCGAAAGTCTTTGCCATACTCTGAAAATGTGTCATAGGTCGTAGCCCCCATCTCTCGTAACCTTTTCTTTAGTCCTAATAGATCACCTCCAAACCTAGAGAAATGATCACTAATTGAAAGGTCTTCGTCACTAACCACGAAAAATCGCTCAGGCTGACCCTGTCCGACGTCTTTTGTTCTAAACACTTGGGCCAAACTAACCGTAGTGCCGTAGTCCAAGTTCGAAAAAATCCCCAATATCACTGAGAAGTGTCTCATATCTCGAAGTCCCACAGGCCTCGAAGTTCCAGTCACTTCGTTACGCTCAGACTTATAGTGGCCCTCAACATATGAACGTAGATCTCGCTCTCTACTCTCAGCACCTGCAGCTCGGTTGTAGGAAATTTTATGTGAAGGTAATAGAATCGTCGTAATGGCATCAACAAGAGTGGATTTCCCAGAGCCGATGTCTCCCGTCAGCAACGCGTTGCAACCACCTATTTCAAATGTCCAAACGTTTTTATCGAAAGTCCCCCAATTCAATACTTCTAATCTCTGCAACCTGGAACCTGGAAGCCTATCAGGTCTATTTGATTCGAGATCTAACATGCTAAATAACGTGGCACCCATTAGGCTTCTCCACTAGAAGTTGTAAAGTCTGAAATATAGAGAGATAATTTCTGCTCAAAGCCTCCAAGCCATTCGCCATCAACATAGGCTTTCAGGATTCTTCTTATTTCATACACGTTTTCATCATTTTTAAGTTTCTTAACGAAACCCATGTCGACTAGCCTATTGAGCAATGACTCAATGTTATCTACCAGTCGCACTTCGTTTGTAGACCCAGGCAGGTAGATCCTAATCATCTCGATAATTTCAGTCCTACTTAGAACTAGCCTAGTTTCCGAACTACTAGAATCAAATTCGGCAAGTCGCTTGCGCAGGAGAGCTAGGAGCAAGCTAACGGGAAATGGGAGTGACCTGCGAGCTATTAGGCGGGGGAAATCCACTCCGTCATCTCTGCTTATACTTTTTAAAAATGCATACCCTTCGGACTCATCCAACATCACTTGGAGTCCCAATACTGCCAGATAGTCAGCTACTTGACCGCGAATATTTAGAAGTTCTCCCCATATTTTTTCATGTGAGTCACTGTATATTGGACCTTTTAGCAAATTAATAACCACAGTAGATAGATCTAGGGAATCCTCGTGACCATTTGGGACCGATTCATTCATTTCCTATCTCACCTCTAGTAAAAGTTACGCGAGGAAGATCAGCTTCTCTGTAAGTATCGTCTAATGTCCAGCCAACACGGTCACGAGCCGTCTCATCAAATACGATTTCAAGTCCAGGTTCAGAGAGCGACATATAACCTACTAACTCCGCCAGACCGTTATTGAGGTTAGATCGAGCTACCACCTCAGTTAGGCTAACTTGCCTCTGCGATCCCATTGTTTCAATGACTTTTTCCAAAAGAGCCTCCCTATCAATAAAAATTTGAGTAGTTAGTATTGAGGAATCGAAGTCTTTATACCCTTCAGTAACCTCAGTAGTCTCAATTGGAACTTTCTTGGGAAACGTATAGAAGGGGCGCTCAAAAGGAAGGTTAAGCGATGCCTTCATGTCATCAAGGTCCATGCAGAGCGAAGGTTCATTTGGCTCCTTAACTTGAAGTGCTTTTAGCTCAATGCTCTTAAGAAGATCAAATATTCGGCGATTCTCTAGCCAGACCTGGCTATCTAAAAATCTCCTAAGCTGATCGGAAAGCAATCTAACTGTTCCTTGAGTTCTCTCACTTGCATCTATCCAATCAAAATGGATTCGAGTTAATTTGCTGTCTTGATCTAAAATTTCGTGAATACCTTGAAGCTGCTCAAGAAGATTGGTGAGTTCATCCTGACGTTGACGCGACAGCAAGAAGTCGAAGAACGCTTGAAAACTTCGTCCCTGGTCGGAGTCCGAGATGCTGTTTCTACTACCTAAAGCCTCATCGAGAAGTGCGCCTTTGGAGCCAGTCCAACTTGCAATCTGCTCACGCAAGGAGCGGTCGAGTCTACGAAAGTTCTCTTCCACTTCTCTAAAGTCAGCAAGTAGTTCACGAGCGGCGCGTGAAAACTGGTGATACCTATCCCTCAGGCTTACCGAGTCCAGAAGAACGATCTCTCCGCTTTCAGCTTTGGCGATTTCGAGATCAATCTCTTGTTTTCGACGTCTCAGCTCTGCTAAACGTAGCTCAGGATCATTTTCGGCGCCGAACACCATCTGTCTTAGCAACTCAAAAATTATGTTCAGTCGAGATTCTGTACCAATAAATTGGCGAGTTTGGAGATCTTTCACCCACAAGACTGCCTTCTCGACAGCCGGCTGGAGGTCGAAGTGCGCTTCGTCTGAATCATTTGGATAAAATTTGCGAAGCCAACCGTGGTCAGAGTCCGCCCAATCGTCAAGGTACTCCGAAGCAGATTTTGGAAAACGCTGATCCCCGAGGACCTGATTTAAACCATAGAGTTCCTCATCTAGTTCGTCTACCAGCACCGAAGCACTGATTCCCGACAAGTTATTATCCACGAACACCCGGCTAAGAAAGCTTAGAACCAGCGAAGCATTTTGAGATTTCAACAGAGTCCAAGCTGGATGACGAGTTCTTAGAGATTCGATTTCTTCGTATTTCACTTGAGTATTAATTGTATAGGCAAATTTGGCTAGGCAATTTAGCTGTCTCTAATTTTAAGAGATTAACTCCAGCGGTTGCCACTCATATGTGTGTCCAAATCTCATACATAACACTTGAAATTGTGACTTCTCTCTATCGAAGAAGAGACGTCAATAGAGCCACTTTTCCATCTTTCTAGAAAAAGCCCTTTAGGATAGCCAAAATGATTCCTGCAACTACGCCAACAAAGCATAATACTTGGTCGGCAAAGAAGGCCACCTTAAAGTCACGGATGACCTTTGCTTCAGACCTATCCGGAAAGTGAATTAATCTACGAAAACTGATGTGTCCACGAATCATTGATTCTCTGAACCAACGCCAGTGGGCGGCTAAATACAAAGCTATGGCCAAAGCACCTGAGCCAAAACTCAATGCCATTCCCTTGGCAATCCAAATCCAATCGATTTTCCTATACTAGCCAATTGGTCAGGGGATTATTAGCTTGCAGCGCTCCAATACTAGGCGACAAGTACGCAAAGGTATTGGCCAGATGCAAATGAGACATGAACTGGTACGAAAAGGGGGTCTTCCGGTATGAATGTGGGTAACCACACGGGAATGACCAGGGGTTTAGCTTTATGGGGTAAGGATTGTTGCATTGTAAAGTGGGAACTC
>JABEUL010000163.1 GCA_013044465.1 Acidimicrobiales bacterium | reverse complement strand
TTTTTAAACCCGTATGTAAGCTAGTTCGACCAAACTCTATTGTTTTTCTTGTGTGGATGCTTAATCTATTTGCACCAACTCTTTTCGGCGCCGGCATATTTCTTTCCGGAAGTTACCTTAGGATGTCGAAGATGAAGAAGCTCGGGTACCCAAACTATCGTGCCAATTTTTCTGAAGTTACCTCATTGGCAATTAGATCCATTATTTACTCTTTTATACTTATCGCAGGACCCATTCTTGTATGGCATAGCTTCAACTTTCGCCAGACTTTTCGTAGCCCCGGTGCAATTGGAGCCCCAGTATTTGGATCAGTGCTCCCATTCGTAGATGTCATAGCTGCAGTATCAGTTGCTGCTTTTTTCTCAAGGGTAATCTCAAGTGAATCTAAGTGCCACTTTGTAACTGGCCTAGTGAGCATTTCAATTTATTTTGCCACGCTTTTTTCCATGCTCCAGATCGTAAAAGTTGACAATATCTCGCCATATCTTTGGAGTTTGCAATTTCATTCGTTTGAATGGAGCGAAAGTTACGTTTTATTGGCAATTACAACTGCTCTGAGCATAGCCACGTACATTATTTCGCGCGTTCAAAAACAAGTTGGGTAGCTCCACTTTGCTTAAATAATTTACTAGAACATTTACTCTCCTAGACAGCTAGGTCCCTTCCTCCGCTTAGATTGGAAGCAAGGTTCCATGTTGCCTGTATCAAATTAAACATATTATAGAATCTTGGCATCTGTTCAGACCCCATCAATAATTTAACCTTGATTTAGGTAGTCCCTAGAGAGTTATTTTCAACTATTCGCGTGACCAGCACATTTTTCGTAACTTGGTATTGGCCTATGTACTTTCCATTCCTATTTCCCCAGGTGCAGTAGCGAAAATGATAATTGCAGGCGGCAGTTTACTTGGATTATTCTCGAAGACAATTACAGATCTGCTTTGTAACGCCCCAACAGTCCATTTTGATAAAACAGGGGCCAGGGTAGAGGGATCTCTACATTGGATACATGTTGCTTCAAGTTCTTTAATTGCCCTACTAATATTTACTCATCTGTGCAAGGTGGCCTAATCTTAGGTTTTAGATTTCATCAAGAATTTCAAATAGAAATGAAAGTCAAACAAGCTATGGGAGACTTCCTAAGTAGTGGATTTTAAGGTCTAACATTTTATAAAATCGCTAGGTTCTTCAATTTATTAAACCGGCCAACACTAAAGTACCAAAAACATCTGCGATAGTTAGAACTGGGGAAGTTAAAATCAACCAGTTCGCTATAGTCCAACACTTCAAAAGAGGTGTGGTAATAAATTGCTGGCGAATGCTTTAGTAATTATGAAGAATGATATTTCTGACGGTTTTCAACTCATCAGCACACACGATTCCAGTGAAAAATAACAGAAAATGAGTGGTTTAAATCTGTCACCAAACAAGGATGAACATTTCCATTCCATAAAGTCGCAACAGCGTACTAATAAATCTTTAAATCACTTTTGGCATCGACCACTTTCTAGTGCAAAGATTGCTTTCACTCTGATCTTATTCGTAATCGTCATTTTAGCTAGTGAATTCTTCTATATTATCGTGAGCAAAATTGGATATTATGGTCCTGGGTTTGGTTATAGTACGGCAGCTCAGTCCAATCTTGGCGACGCTATAATTGTGGCAGGCGCCGTATATGTACACCTGGGTCACACCTATGGAAAATCAACTTCAGAGACGGTAAAAGAAATGCAGAAAGGCGCAATTATCATTTCCTATGTCACTAATACCGCCAAGGCAGCAAATGTTGTTGGCGTTACTGACTTGAAGTGTCGCCATGTCCAGGGGTGTCAAGAGGTAGAGCTAGTGTCAATTGACCTAAGGGATTCACTTTGCTATTACGTAAGAGTTAACAAAACTGTTACACTACCCACTACTTCTTCCAATGGCGTAAATTCTAGCTCTCAAACCGCCGTTTATGGGAGCCGATTACTCAAATCTGGAGAAGATCAATGCAGCACTAGTGATAAGGTTTCGAACTGGAAAGTGGGTAGCTTCCCTTGGCCATAGCCTTGACACTACCTTGTTATTATGCTCGAGACAATTACCGCTCCTAGGTGCAGACGAGATCACCTAGCCGATAAGTAATTACTCGGCTGAATGTAGTTTCAGTCAGAATTTTGACCGCCCCAGCACCTGTCAAGACATTTTAAAAGGACATTACGACAATTCAGTAGCAGATGCTTTGGCAATTACCAAAGGTGATACATCCCTATGCCTCCATCTCATGCCCTCAAATGAGACTAACTAAACCATGCAGCACAATGAATAAATTAGAATTCCCACCAGTCAAAGTTAGTGATCAAAGTGGGATGGAATCTAGGCGCAGATCCAACAGTTTTGCAAATCGACCTATTCACAGATCGCATTTTTTTGCAAAAGGTAATTTCAATTTCACTTGGATTCTACTTCGAAGTGCAATCCGACTACTGCATTCGAGTATAAGTCATCTTATTAGTAACCAGAATTTTAGTTTTCAAGTTGTTTTACAGTATCGTGAGCATTATGGATAATATGGTCTCTCCACTGCTCTTTACAGTGCAGCCAAGTCCGGCCTTGGAAATGCAATATTTGAGGCAAATTCAATCTATTCGCAGTTAGGCGGCACAATATAAGTGTGGTAATTAATTGCTGGCGAATGCTTTAGTAATTATGAAGAATGATTTTTCTGACAGCTTTCAACTCATGAGCACACACGAATCCAGTGAAGCTTAACAAACAAAATAAATCATCAAATCACTTTTGGCGTCGACCGCTTTCTGGAGCAAAGTTTGCCTTCGCTCTCGTCCTATTCGTAATCGGCATTTTAGTTAGCGGAGTATTTTACATAATGGAAACCAGAGGCGGATCATACATGCCACCGCCAGAATATAGCTCAGTTGCCGCATCCGACATAAGCAATGCTGTGCTTGAATCATACGCGGTCTATGGGCAACTAGGTAACAGCTTTGGAAAATCAACTTCAGAGATGGTAAAGGAAATGCAAAAAGGCGATCCTAATATTATCTATACTTCAGATACAGTAGTAACAAGTAACGCTGTTGGCGTTACTGACCTAAAGTGCAGCGAGGCTAGGGGATGTCAGGAACTTGAGTTAGTTGCGATCGATCTGACGAATTCACTCTGTTACTACGCAAAAATTGACAAAACTACTTCATCAACCACTACTTCTCCAACTGGGTCTTACTCTGGTATTCAAGACGTAATCTTTGGGAGCCGACCTCTCCAATCTGGAGAAGCAATGTGTAGCACTTTTGACAAAGTTTCAAACTGGAAAGTGGGTGGTTGGCTGGGACCGTAGCCTTGACACTACCCTGTTTATTGGGCACCAGACAACTGCTGCCCCTGGGTTCTGCTGACATTGCTTACCCGATAAGTAATTGATCGGATGAGTAAAGTTTCATTCAAAGTTTTCCTAGCCACAACTCTTGGTCAGGAAGTTCTGAGAGGGTGTTACTACATTTCGGTAGCAGATGCTTTGGCAAATATCAATGGTGATATTTCCCAATCCTTCCATCTCATGACCTCGAACGAGACTAATGGAACCGCGCCATACAACGAATAAATCGGAAATGTCGCCAGTCAAGAATAGAGATTAAAGTTGGATGGAATCTAGGCACAGATCCAACAGTATTGCAAATCAACCTGTTCAAGGATCTCATTTAATGGCAAAGGCCAGTTTCGCTCTCATCCAATTAGTTGTCAGAACTTTAGTTCTCAAGTTGTTTTATACTTTCGTGAGCAATATTGGATTTTATGGTCCTTCCACTGCTCTTTACACTGCAGCCAAGTTCAACCTTAGACAAGCAATATTTGAGGCAAATTCAATCTATTCGTCGTTAGGTGGCACATTCGAAGTTACAACTTCAAAGACAGTAAGACCTAGTTGCCGCATTCCCGCAAGATAGTGCCAAAGTAGTTGAAAACTCTGCACGTGTCACAATTCAATAACCAAGATCTCGATGCACTAAAGTGACAAACTAACAACTAAATGCATCCATGCTTTACGCCGCCAACGACAAAATAGCTGCAAACCAAGGAAGATTCTCGGATGGAAGGTTTCCATTGAAGCGCATTACGCTGTCATTATGAACTACACTCAAATGAACTGCACTTCGAAGTAGCATCCAAGTTGACTTTTAAGAGCATAGAAAAGAAATCTAACGCAATCAGAGGAGCTGGCCTAAATATGATTAACTTGACAAAAGACTGCCTTAAGCTTAAAAAGAGAGCTACTGCTGTAATCTTTTTTACAGTTGCTGCTCTCGTTGCTTCCAGTTGCAGCTCTACCACAAATTCTAACTCCCCAACTGCTAGTAAAGCTCCGGCTGGGCTGCCTTCATTTTATGCAATTCCTAAGACCATTCCAGATAAGCCTGGGCAATTGATTAAGTCCGAGCAAGTACCGGTAACTGGTATAAATGCAACTGCTTACAGGGTTATGTATACCTCACTCACTTTGCAAAACAAGGTTGTTCCAGTAACTGGTCTTGTATACGTGCCAAAAGCTGCTCCACCTAATGGTGGCTACAACGTTGTTGACTGGTCACATGGGACAAATGGAATGTCAAATAGCTGTGCTCCTTCATTAGACCCCTCCACTGCAGTTGAGTCACTTAGTAGCCTTATAGATAAAGGATATGAAGTTACTGCTAGCGACTATCAGGGAGAAGGAACTCCTCCGGGGATCCTAGCTTATTTGGTAGGCGTACTTTCAGCCAGAAATTCCATAGATATTGTGAGTGCTGTACATAATGATGCTTTTTTTCATGCAAGCAATAGATATATTGTTTGGGGACATTCCGAAGGTGGCCAGACAGCTCTTTTTACCTGGGATATTGGAAGACAATACGATACGAATCTAGATTTAATGGGTGTAGTCGCCGGTGCTCCACCTTCTCAGTTTGAATTCGTATACTCCGCACTTAAATCAAGTCCTTATGCGTTTTATTTATATATGGCAGGAGAGGGGTTCAATATTGCTTATGGCAACAAAGCTGCCCCTCTGAATGAAGTTACTACTCCACTTGGCCTTAAACTTCTTCCTGATCTGGAAAAAGGTTGTTTTAACTATCTAATGAAAACT
>JABEUL010000162.1 GCA_013044465.1 Acidimicrobiales bacterium | reverse complement strand
GGTGACTCTTCATCGCTTGCCTGCGGCGGATCTTGCCGGTTCCTGTGATTTTAAATCTTTTGGCGGCGCCCTTGTCAGTTTTCATCTTCGGCATTTTCGTCTCCTTTTTCTATCTCTATTATTCCGTTGCTCATCTCTGCCTCTTGCGCCATTTCGACTTCCTTGACCGGTGCATGCTGACCTTTGCGATAAGGAGCGAGTACCATGACCATGTTTCTGCCATCTAACTTTGGATCGATTTCAATCCGACCGACCTCTTCACTTTGCTCTGCAACTTTGTCAAGAATCTTCTTTCCAAGTTCAGGGTGATATACCTCTCGCCCTCTGAACATGATGGTTAATTTGACTTTGTGGCCTTGTTGAAGAAACTTTTGGACTTGTCGAGTCTTTGTGTCAAAATCTCCGATCCCAATTTTGGGTCGATATTTCATCTCTTTGATCGCTCCTGAAGTGGATTTTCTTTTAGACTCTCTGGCTTTTTGCCCAGCATCAAATTTAAACTTCCCATAATCCATGATCCGACAAACCGGAGGGTTGGCTGTGGGTGCAACTTCGACTAAGTCGAGTTCTTGACGTCTTGCAATTGATAATGCATCTTCAAGTGATTTGATTCCGAGCTGCTGACCTTCTGAGGACACAAGCCTGACTTCTTTGGCACGAATGCGATCGTTTACCCTTGGCTCGGTGACTGTTGATGACGAGATGTAGCAACCTCCTTTATTACAACCGTTGCAATCTGCCACGGTTTAGGTCACCACAACCCAAGCGCGCCTTTCATGAAGGAGCTACTCCGAACCTGCTTCCGCTAGCTGGATATTCTTCCAACAGCGTGGCGGTGGGGAATCGCCAATGGGCTGTGATTCCCGCTTTTTTTTATTAAGCTTTCAATCGCTTAGAATACCAGGTGTGAAGACCCTTTGGACACCCGATGGTGAAAAACCCATCTCAAGCAGCAATAATAATACCGTGGACTTGCCAAATGCCCAGGTAGAAGACCTATCAGACGACCAGAACATGGACGAGATGATCGCTTACATAAGAGAGCAGATCCTTTCCACTCCGATTAATGATCTTCTGATTAACCACTGTGCTGGCATAGCTGAAATTGCAGCGGTTCATTTGGCAAATGAAGCCCCGGACCTTGATTCTGCAAGATTTGCAATTGATGCGCTTTCTGCACTTGTCGATAGCATTTCCACAAAGCTTCCCGAGGAGTCAAAAACCGGTCTCACCTCATTGGTCAATGAACTCCGGACTGCTTGGGTCAAGGTATCTTCTGAGTAACTAGATCTTCTTAACTGAGATTGCTTCATATGCCTCAATTTGGCCTGGGCCAATTAATACCTCAACTGGGGCAGAAACTTCGATGTCTCTGGTTCCATCCTCAATGGATATACAGTGGAAAAAAACATCCACGCAAGAAGTGGTTTCGTCTAGTTGCTTAACTGCCAGGGAAATTTCTCCCAATCCGGACTCATAGTCGAATTTTGACACCCGACCTGAGATAGGGCCACGCTCGGCAAACAGCCAGCGACTCTTTGAAGTGGCGATATGGGTTAGTTTATTGTCTTCCAAGGTTATTCTCAGGCAAAGTCATTTTCAGTGGACAATTTTTGACAAGGGAATCTCGAGGATATCGGTAGCTCCCCTGTCTTTGAGATCAGGAATCAATATATTGATTGCACTCTTTGGGACCACTGTTTCAACAGCAAACGCCCCACCCCCTGAAAGCTCTGAGATGGTTGGACTTTTGAGGGAGGGCAAAAGTGCAAGTACCCCATCGAGTGAATCGGTCTCAACATTCAGCTTGACAAGCACTTTGTCTCTGGCCTCAAGTGTGCCTTCCAACAAGGTGCGAATCTGTTCCATGGCATGGCGCTTTATGGGATCTCCGTAAGCTTCGATATTTGCAACTAATTCTGTTCTTGAAACCAAAAGCTCATCTATTACCCGCAAACCAGCAGCTTTTAATGCTCTGCCTGTTTCAGTTATTTCCACCACTGCGTCAGCAATCTCTGGGATTTTGGCCTCGGTGGCCCCATAGGAAAGGCGAATTTCTGCCTTGATGCCCTTTCTATCAAAGTACTTCCGAGTCAGATTCGGATACTCAGTTGACACCCTCACGCCATCTGGAAGCTCTTCGGCCTTTTTTATTCCAGATGCATTCGACACCGCCAAAACAACTCTGATTGGATTGGAGGTGGCTTTGGAATATGCCAAGGTTCCTAGGCTTTTTACCTTCGAATCAGTCTCGTCTATCCAATCCCTTCCAGTGATCCCAAGATCAAATAGGCCCTCTGCCACATATGTAGGGATCTCCTGTGGCCTCAATATTCTCACTTCTTGGACTCTGGGGTCATCTATGGTGGCAACATAATCGACCTCTGAACTCCGTTTTAGAGCCAGGTCGGCCTCCTGAAATAACTCCAGGGTGGCACGCTCTAGAGATCCCTTGGGCAACACAAGTCTAAGCACCAAAAAAGCGTACCCTGCTTTGGGCTGCCCTGAATTCACTTTCCCTTCGTAATATTACGATAAGCTATATTTCAGTGTTATCATCCAGGCTCACCGATGTGTTAATCGCCCTTAGTGGGACTAACGAAGACTGCCCGCTAAACGGATTTGAAGTATTAGATGTGCTCAAAGAAACGAGGAGGCCGCTTAGTGCCTCTACTCTCTTGGCAATTTTGATCCAGCTAGAAGCCGCTTCCCTGGTTCACATTGAAAGAGGTGACCAGTACCGTTTTTATTTGACCGGAGAGGGTCAATTAAGGGTCTATGAAAGCGGACCAGGTGAGCCCAGACCGTATTTAATCATGATGCTTGATCTGGCAGGATTTACAGAGTACACGCAGATGAATGGGGATAAAGCAGCCCGTGATTTATCTGACAGTCTCTATACTCGTGGATCAAAAGAAGCTAAAGCTAAAGGTGGCCGAGTGGTTAAGTCCTTAGGGGATGGGCTCTTGACCGTAGTTCCTCCTAGATCTCATGCATTGGAGTTGATTTCCTCCATTCGAGCAACACTAACCTCTCAAGATGGCAGCCCTTGGCCCCTTCACGTAGGATGTCATCTTGGATCGCCTATTGAGCACAAAGGTGACATATTCGGATCTGACGTTAATCTGACGTCCAGGTTATGTGCACTGGCTTCAGATGATGAAGTAGTTTTTTCTTCCCACACATTTGATGAGACTATGGGCCTTGACGGTATCTCTGAATTTGGATCTTGCACCCATGAAGTAGTCAAAATTAGAGGAATTGAAGAGCCGCTATCAATTACAAGAGTGAGCCTAATATGACCCGGGTATTTAGAAATGGTGAACTTCAAGAGGTAATACTTGACATCTTGAAGACTGATGCTCCCATGAACGGATATGCCATTATGCAAAAACTTGCAATTGAATTAGACGGGTCCTGGAGACCAAGTCCGGGGGCTATATATCCGGCTCTTTTGGGTCTAGAAGATGCCAAATTGATCAAATCCAAGGATAACGGTGGAGTCAAGCTCTATGAACTCGATACTTTGGGCGAAGTCGCGGCCAAATCGATTCAGCGGCTGCAGGCTATTAAGGAAAGAACTTTGAAGCACGAACCGAGAAAACCCACGGTTGGTGAAATACTTATTGATTTTACTAAGACAAACCCATATCGAAGTGTAAAGCTCGATAATGCTGACAAAAAAGTCGTAGAGAGTCTTTTACTAGATCTCAGCGAGAGTTTTGTTGAATTATTCGGCGACAATGTAACCAGTCAAAAATAGAGAGGATTTAGAAAATGGATGAATTTGCAAGAGCGGCCTTTAGAGAACGCGAAGCCAAACAAATTATTAAAAGGAGAGTATTTTTACTCCACCTTTCAATCTTTGCAATTACCAATGCGTTTTTGGTCCTTGTGTGGTATGTAACAGGGCATGCATATCCTTGGTTTTTATTTCCACTTGGAGGGTGGTCAATAGGAGTCGTGGCACACGGTGCATCTACGTTTTTGATCTCTGACCCACAAGACGTTGTCTTGGCACGTGAAGAAAAACGTGCAAGAGCCAAGTAGAGAAGGTACTTATTTCATTTGTTTTAAATCAAATTGTTGAAGCTTCTTTAAAACCTTTTTACAACCGCTCCATTACAGATGCACACCAAATGGCACTTTCCATGGACTCCAAACCTTTATTAGTTTCATCGGGCATTGATCTCGCCATTGCCTGTTCCATATTTTCAACTGTCAACACACCAAAAATAATTGGCACATTGATCTCAAGGCTCACTTGCATCACGCCGCTTGCGCATCCATTTGAAACCACTTCATAGTGAGTAGTTTCCCCTCTGATGACAGCTCCGAGTGTAACAAGTGCATTTATGGGCAAATTTGTGGCCATCTGCTTGGCTACTATCGGAATTTCAAGTGCACCTGGAACCCAAGCTAGATGTATCGCACTTGGATCGACGCCACAGGACTTTGCCCCTTCCATCGCTCCTTGTAAAAGCCGTTCTGTTATCTGGTAGTTAAATCGAGAGGCAACAATGCCCACCATCATCTCTGATCCGTTAATAGAGCCACCAATTATGCCCGGAGCTGAACTTGGCGGAGTCAATTTTTCATAGTTGCTTGGCATTTCTAGCTTTCTTTGTTTTCTCTTTCATCTAAAGATCCAAGTATATGCCCCATTCTCTCGGCTTTGGTCTTAAGATACGCCAGATTATCTCCATTGGGCTCAATCTCAAGTGGCACCCTCTCGACAATGTCAAGTCCAAAACCCTCAAGACCTCCGTATTTTGAAGGATTATTAGTCATTAGCCGCATTGATGTAACTCCTAAGTCAACAAGTATTTGAGCACCTATCCCATACTCCCTGCTATCTACAGGAAGTCCAAGTTCCAAATTGGCATCGACTGTGTCCAAGCCTTGTTCTTGGAGTGAATATGCACGAAGTTTGTGTGCAATTCCAATCCCGCGACCTTCGTGACCTCGAAGATAAACAACAACTCCACTCCCGTTTTCTGCAATCTTTTCAAAAGCTTTTTCAAGCTGTGGTCCACAGTCACACCTAAGTGATCCAAACACGTCTCCAGTTAGACACTCGGAGTGAACTCGCACGAGGGTATTTTCCTCAGAGGCAATGTCGCCTGCGGCAAAAGCCAAGTGATGTTCTCCGTCAAGCACACTTTCATATGCGTAACAGGTAAATTTCCCGTGCTTGGTTGGAATCGTGGCTTCGGAGATTCTCTTTACTAATTTGTCGTTTTGCCTTCTGTACCTAACTAAGTCAGCAATTGTTATAAGAACTAAATTATGCTCTTTGGCAAAACTTTCTAGTTCTGGCAACCTTGCCATTTCTGCTTTACTCTCGCTTACAACTTCACATAGCACACCTGCCGGTTTTAGCCCAGCTGCTTTTACTAAATCAATTGCAGCTTCTGTGTGACCCGCCCTCTTTAATACTCCACCTGGTCGATAGCGGAGTGGTAGGACGTGACCGGGCCTTGCGAAGTCCTCCGCTTTGGCGTTTTCATCGATTAGTGCCCTTATGGTCAGTGCTCGATCAGCAGCTGAAATACCTGTTGTTGTGCCGTGTTTATAGTCGACTGTGATGGTAAAGGCAGTGCGCTGGGATTCTGTGTTATTTGCCACCATCAGAGGAAGGTCTAACTCATCTACCCGCTCTGGCAAAAGAGGGACGCAAATGAATCCAGAAGTGTGCTTAAGAAAGAATGCAATTTTCTCAGGAGTGGCATACTGTGCCGACATAATGAGATCCCCTTCATTCTCCCTATCCTCGTCGTCTACTACCACTACTATTTCACCCCTAGCAATAGCTTCAATGGCATCTTCAATCGGAGATATAGACATCCTTTACTTTTCCTCTTCCAAATAACTTTCAACCACTTTGTGGCAATACTGTAATTCTAATATCTGGGCCGAACCGTCTGACTTGGGTAATTTGGCCCTTCCAGCTCGAATCTAGGTCAATTGCTCCTTCACCTGCCATCAAAGGCACCCCATTTGACCCGCCGATGATAGTTGGAGAAATATAAAAGATGTACTCATCAACTAGGCCCTTTGAGTGGAACTCATGGGCCACACTAGCACCACCTTCCACCATCATCTGAATTATCCCGTCTTCGTAAAGCCCAAAGAGCAATTCGCTAATATCTCCTTTCAAAGAAATAGCAGGCTCGACTTTGGAACCTGGCGCAACTTCGCCTAAAACAACCCTTAGTAGCTCTTTTGGTCTCATCCCAGTGCCGATGTCTTCTAACGAGTCAAGTTGGTCGACAATTGACCTGAGTCCTTCAAAATCACCGGGTCCACTCGGGTGTATCCGAAGCGATGGGTTATCTTTTCGAATTGTATTTGC
>JABEUL010000161.1 GCA_013044465.1 Acidimicrobiales bacterium | reverse complement strand
TTGAGCACTACAAAGAGTTATACAAAGTAGAACAATCGTTTCGAATGAGCAAGACTGACCTCAGGATCCGACCAGCATTTCATTGCAAGCGTGAACGAATTGAGGCACACGTAATAATTTGTATGCTGAGTCTTTGCTTACTGCGAATGCTAGGAGAAAAAGCAAATCTACTTGGAATGACACTCGGAGGAGCACTTGATGAGATTAAGAGCGCAAAATCTGCAATTGTCCAACTTGGACATCGTGAATTTCGTATTCCTCCGGCTGATACAACTACATTTAGACAACTAATTAAGAGTCTTGATTTGGTCACCTAATTATGGAAGTCGGGACATGGCGTCTACCATATAAAGGAGATTTCTCCTCATGAGAAGCTTCCGAGCATCCGATAATATTCGTATGAAGGACACTCAGGCAGAAGTCATCGAATGTCAATCACTGTGACAGATTCGCCGCAGGTATCGGAGTTGTCCGCGAAACGAATCGAGGAGGTACCTGCGCCAAGAAAAGTTCCACCAAGGAAAATAAGCCGAGATCGGTGGCACCCCAGTGTGGCCTTTGTCCTACTTCTAGTCGTACTTCTCCCCACTTTGGCGACCGTAGTGCTGTCAGCTTCCAGTGCTTCTTCGAGTTGGAGTTCCCGGCAGAATGCCCAGGTGGTGGCGCGAGACGCCACCGAATTGCGAGTGGTCGCCGTCGCCCGCGCCGAGTTGGACTATGCACGCGTACCCGCAGTTTCGATTGCCTTTGCCCAAAGTCTTGGCGTGCCTATCAAGGTGGCGGACCAAGTCCTTAAGATTGACTTGAGTGCCAAGCTGGCTGACAGTCTGGCTACGATCAAAAGTGATCCCGTTCTCACCTCCACGTCAGTACTAAGAGACGACACTCGTGCCTTCGAGGCGATGATCCCCCGAATTGAAGCGGGTTTGGTTTCCCTGGCGGACGTACAGATCTTGAGCACCAAATATGCCGTTGACGTCGATAACTTATGGTATGCCGATTTCAACCATTTGCAGCAGGACGTACAGGCTTGGAAGCCCCCCGGCAGCTTTGAGGCCCAGGTGGCGGCACTACGTCAGACTTACAATGCCTTCCTTGCGGGAGGATACGAAGTGGGGAGCACCATGTACGTACTAGAAGGTCTCGGAGGAGCTACATCGAGACAGGAACTCCTCCAGGCTTCTGGCAACTTCGCTACAGATGCATCTGATTTCGCCGGTTACCTCGGACCCCGTGCTCAGGCGGCATGGAATGTCATCCAGACCAGTCCAGCTGATGTGGCCTTCACTCGGAACGTCGAGCAAGGCGTGCAGGTAGCCCTTAATGGCGGCCCGTACCCATTTGCTACAAATATTCAACTTACCGGCGAGGCTATGGCCAATGGGCTCGTATACCTGGGCGACATGGACGCTCTGGTCCAGGCCGGCTCGAGGGATTTACAATCCTTGGCACTCGTCGAAGCTTCGAACGCTACCCATCTTCTCGTTGGCGAGGTGATCTTCCTGGTGGTGTTGGTGATAGCGAGTATAGGAGGCGCAATAATCGCTGGCCGTGTTCTTACCCGCCCATTGAGAAGGCTTGCAGCGACTGCTCAGCAGATTCACTTAGGAATTTTCGACCTCGATCCGCTGCCGGACTCGGGACCGAGCGAAGTAGTGACCACCAACAAGGCATTCAATGACATGGCCTCGACTCTGAAAGGGGTGGAAGCCAAGACCATAGCCTTGGCCACCGAAGATGTCTCCCATTCAGAGCTTCAAAAGTCTTTGCCAGGTCGGACTGGCCAGGCTCTCCAGGTGGCGGTCGACAAGCTGTCTGCCAGCATGCGCGAAAGGGAGAGACAGAGCCAGTTACTTCATCACTCGGCCACCCACGATGGCCTAACTTCGCTGTTCAATCGTGCCGCCATTTTCGATTTCCTGACCCACGACGTCGAGAGACGACGAAATGCTGGTGAGACCGTTGGTGTTTTATTCGTAGATTTGGATGGTTTGAAATATCTGAACGACACCTACGGTCACGAAGCGGGCGACGCTGCTATCTGTGCCACAAGTGAGGCGTTGATTGAGGCGGCTAGTCCATGCGATGTAGTGGGAAGACTTGGCGGCGACGAGTTCCTCATCGTGCTTTGCCATGAACACGGTCAAGAAAGCGAAGCGTCGGCGGCGAAGATGCGCGATGCAGTCGGGCGACGGAGTATCCCGGTGGAAGGGAAGTTGATTCCACTTTCAGCAAGCGTCGGCTTAGCCCTCGCCGAGTGTGATGTGAATACCGATCCAATGGACCTAGTCCGACAGGCCGACGATGCTATGTATAACGCCAAGAGGGCGGCTCGCGCTACTCGCGACCAACTCCTGGGCAATTAAGTACAGCCGCACTAGAGTGCACCTAACCCTGATTCCTTGGTGATGCTCGCGTAACTCTCCCCAGACCTGCTCATTGAATTTCCCCACTCTTGAACTTTTTGTTGGATTCATAATTACCACTATTGGTAACTCCATCCACAAGATAATGCCAAAGGAATGTTTTAGATGCCAGGAGGAACTATGTGGTCAAAACCTACCGATGCTCTATTGGGTAAGTACTTTATGACGTTACATCCCTATACTCTAAAACAGACAAAGAAGATAAAGGTGATGGCGAAATCATAGGACTTAGAAAGTTGGGCTGCAGCAAAGACCATGATATTGGCAAGATGAATTGCACAGAAACCGAAAGGGCTTGGTTAATCCGATTTTTTAAAATGCTGATCCAGCGAATCCAGGAAGGATGCACTTTTGGGATGTGGCAGCGAGTTCTGAATTTAGGTATGAATTTAGGTATTAAATATCTGCCAGATTGATTTGAGGTGGACTCGAAAAGTGTCTGTAGATTTACTTCCAGGCGCGAGCTTAAGTTCAGTAATAAACAATCAATTATTATAGAAAATTCCCAATTGTGCTACAATGTATGCATGAGTAGTAACACTGTAGGCCTAAGGGAGCTACGAAATCAAACTAGCGACGTGATGAAGCGAGTTAGGGCTGGTGAGACGGTCGAAATAACCGATCATGGACACATTGTGGCTCAAATTGTCCCCTATCGGCCAAGGATCTTGGAACAGCTTTTCCTTTCAGGAAGGGCAATTGCTGCCAGTTCCTCAATTGTAGATTTGCTAGAAGAATTGGATCTTCCCAAGACGAGTGAAACAGGCAACTTGCCTTCAATTGCACTTGAAGAGTTGCGCTCATCGGAGTCATAGCGCTATGCGAGGCACGATTGCTTATTTGGATACTTCGGCATTTGTAAAGCTCCTAATAGAGGAGCGGGAGTCCAGTGCTCTAAGAAGAGAACTGTCGAAATGGCCCGATCATGTTTCTTCTACATTACTTGTCACCGAGACTTTAAGATCAGTTAGACGAAGCGGAAACGAGTTGTACGTTGACTTGGCCCTCAGGTTGCTTGATTCAGTAAATTTAATAAAAATTGACGAAATGTTAGTCAAGCAGGCCGGCTATATAAATCCTCCGGAGGTTCGTTCACTTGACTCTATTCACTTGGCGTCAGCATTGAATCTCCAGCAAGAACTTGGAGTTTTCTTAGTTTATGATCAGCGATTGAAAAGTGCCGCTGAAGCACTATCCTTGCCGGTAGCCTCACCGGCCTAAGTAGATGGAAGATATTGTGGCGGTGCGGGTTCTCCTTGATACAAACGATGCTAGATACTTCCTGACTTGGGGTCGGATTTACGACCCTGTTGACTGTAACCAAACGGCTGAGGTCGTAATGGCATTCGCAAAAACTTGCAGCCTGGGCGGACGCCCTATCACATCTGAAATTTGTTACAGTCTTCATAAAGCCAGCAACGAAGAGTATTTCTACGAGTCACTTTTTGATATGGCCATCTCTAGGGGACCAAAGTTTGGATTTAACTACGAGGAATGGGTTGAAGCCAAGAGAGTGAACATGGAGTCAGGGCTCGATATTTGGTACCTTGGCAAACCTCGAAGAAAATGACGAGTTTTCAAGTTAGATGCGACTTATCCTAACTTTCCACACTTTAGGACCTAACTCAATGTCGTCCCAAGTGAACTCGCCGCTGTGCTCAGCCTCAAATTGATATTTCAATGGTTTTGGATCGTGATCATTTATAAGAATGAAGGCACTTCCAGTTTCCAAATTGTGAAAAGTCTCAAATATTAATGAATGCCTTTTGGCTGGCACTAGTGGCCTCACGTCAAGTTCAATATCGTTGGAAGCATCAAATTTTCTCTTAGTAGCTCCGAGTTCAACTTGTTGTCTATTGATTGCAGCAACTAGTCGATGTAAATGTGTATTTAATCTATTCGCTAACTTTGGATCTTGCTTGTTAATAGTTGACCAAGCACTAGCAGCTATCGTGCAGGCCTTGTCAGGCGAACCAGCTTTTTGGAGCTCTTTAGTCGCTTCAATGATTAAGTCACATAGAGATTCAGTTAGAGATGAGTTCTCATTGTTGGGAGAGTCACTGGCATTTAAAGAAGCAAGTGCACCGTGCATTTCTTCAAGTAGCGATCCCAGAGAAATATCGGCATTGTTAACAAGAGAAGAAAGTATATCTCCGTTTTCAACCGCTACGTGATTTTGAAAAACTGAAAGTAGCGTCGAAGAAATACTTGCAGCTTCTTTTGGATCCGATACTACTGCAAGTTCGTTTACGAAACCAATAATTTGCTTGTGTTCTTTGACCAAGTCGTCAATGGTTAAAGAAAGACTTTCGATTTCATGGCCTACTCGGTAGATCGTGGCTTCTTCTGCAATTGCATGAGGGATAATTTCGGTTGCGAAATAACTAACTACTCCAGCCATTGCAGAGGCAAATCCGTCACCTGATTCTGCAGAAGAATTTAGGATCAATACTCTTGATGCTGCACCTTCTAATAGCGCTTCGTGATGGTCAAGCATCATTTGGAAGGCTTCTTGATTTTGCATCTTTACTCCTTTTAACTGTAAGTCTATACAATCTGATAGGCACACATTTTGTGCTGTTGTTACCAACCCATTGATGTCTTGAGGAATTTTCTGATTGTCTTAGGATCATCAAAATTCAAAGCGTGACTTGGTACCAACACTATTGAGGTTAGTAGCCTAATTACAGCTTCAGCCAAAAAGGGTGCTCTATTTTTGTCTATGCTGCCTCTTTCAACAAGCCAAGGAGTCATGATACCTACTGCGTGTGACATTAGAGGGGCAGAATCAATAGTAAGAATCGGAAGTAGTGTTTCTGGCTCGGTTTCAAGCAAACTCGACAGTAGCGAATGGTTTCTTAAAAACATTACTGAAGCACAGAATGCCTCAACTATTACTTCAGTTCCATTTGCCATTGGCGCTAAGACTTCGTCCAAGGCTACAAAGTAGTTATCAAGTTCACGGTCGACAACCTCTTGGACGAGACCGGCTTTATTTTTAAACCGCCTGTACAACCAGACTCTTGAAATTCCTGCTCGCTCTGCAACTTGTTCCATCGTGGTGTTGGCAATCCCATTTTCCCCGAAGAGCAGCAGCGCCGATTCAAGCATCCTGTCCCTTGTTTCATCACCTGAATGAGGAATTGATGCATTAGTTACTTGCGTGCGTGTTGGTGCCATGAGTTTCCCCACCAGTTGGGCTACTGATGCTTCTGGAGATTTTGTCCTCTCATTCCCGGGCACATGATGAGTTTACACCGATCGTCAATTTGTAAAGTAAATTACTTTCAATGGGACTTAAGACCCTACTTATCAAGTCCGTTAAAGAGTTTACTTTTAACAAGCATTTGTAAACTAACGAACTTTGAGAAGGTGTCAGCTATTTATTGGTATCCAATCAGGGTTCATTCTGAACTTTGATCCGTGCGATCGAGAATTGAGGCGCGCGTGCAAGACGAGCGGTTTGACATTGTTGTCGTTGGAGGTGGCCACAACGGGTCCACAATTGCCGCGTATTTGGCAAAATGTGGTCTCTCGGTTTGCGTCCTAGAAGAGCGAAGTGAGTGTGGTGGTGGTCAAGAAAATACTGAGGCAAGACCCGGCTTTAGAATTGATCCACACGCAACTTACCTCTATGGAGCGGCAGCACCAGGATTTGAACAACTTGAGCTAGCTAAGTATGGCTTTAGGATGGTCTACTACCAGTCCATGGCAGGTTTAGTAACCCTGGATGGAGTTGCGGCCAATCTCGGTGGCAGATTCAACCGGGAAGTTGGCCTAGAGAGCCTCAGGCGCTTTACGGGGACAGAACCTGTTGATGCCGAAGGAATATTCATGGCTTCCATGGGTGACGATGGAATGAGAGATCTACTTCGGGCACTTTTTTGGACTCCTCCGTTCCCATCTGACTACGAAATTGAACCCAAAGATGCTCCATGGTGGAAGGTCTTTAGACAGCTACTCCCTGAATTCTGGACCGATCGCTTGGTTGATATGTCTTTTATTGACTTTTTGGATGAGTTTGTTCCTTGGGAGCCACTTAGAGCATTTGAAGCTTTTGCCGCTTGGTACTGCGGGGCTCACCCATCATGGGATGGGATGATGTTGCCTTCACTAGGCGGCACACTTTTAGTTGGATTTGGATCAGGTTCGCCCCGTGGAGGCATGCACACTTATGCCCATGCCATCATAAGGTCGGCAATTGCAAACGGTGCTCGAATTATTACGAATGCCCAAGTTGGCGAGATTATTGTCAAAGATGGTCGAGCAGTTGGGGTGCAACTCAATGACGAAGCATCTTTTCCAGAAAAGACAGTATGGGCAAATAAAGCAGTTATTTCGGCTGTAGATGTTAAACAAACATTCACGAAATTAGTAGGCAAGAGCCATTTGGATGCGTCATTTGTCCAGAAAGTAAGGGACGTGTCACTTAAAGGTGGGAGTCTTTTTGTACTCTCTGTAATTGTCGAGAACTACCTAAGTATCACGGAAATAGCGATTTCTTCCCAGAATCTGTTTATCCATCTTGTGTGGCAGCACCTGTTGATTCAATGGAGTTTTTCCACACACAAACCAGAGATGCTTACTCGCTTAAAAGTCCTCCAGAGTTGACTCCTGAGCATCTCACTATGATGATCTGCACTCACGATGTCTATGACAGAACTAGGTGTCCAGATGGGTTCCACCTGCTCTCGCCAATTTATCTGGAAGTTCCCCCACCTCAGTATGACGTGACGGGACCTGAGGGAATAAATCGACACAAGGATGAGATAACTAAAGCGGCCCTAGAACTGCTTAAGCGCATGGCTCCAAATATGAGCGGGGACAACATCTTAGAGGTCTTCCTCAACACCCCCTATGACTCAGAGTTCAGAAATGCCGGCATGTCAGGAGGCAACTGGTATGGAGCACGCCAAAGTGAAGACCAGTGGTTCGGCTCACGTCCAATTCCTGAGCTCGGCAGATACAAAACTCCAATTGAAGGTCTTTACTTATGCAACCACACCTCACACCCCGGAGGTCTGTGTTTGATGGCAGTTCCTTACAACTTGATGCACATACTTATTGAAGACGGGATAGCAAACCCCGGCAACTGGTGGTATCCCTCTCCTTGGTATATGCCCGATACTAAAGCAATTAAAGGGGCCTCAAAATGAGCAAAGTCGAATACAGCATCAGACCGGAAAACCCGCCTGTTCCTGAGTTTCCAGAGAAAGCAACTTTTGATGTAGTGGTGATCGGAGGTGGTCCAAATGGACTCATTGCCGCAGCCTATCTGGCAAAGGCTGGGTTAAAGACATTGGTGGTTGAGAGGCGTCACGAAATTGGTGGCGGACTTGCCACTGAAGAGACACTTTTCCCTGGCTACTACACCAATCCTCATGCGATTTATCATCTCATGGTTGACTACATCCCGGTGTTAAAGGACTTCAATCTCACACAACACGGACTATCTTTCATAAAACCAAATGCGCAAAGTGCCATGTTATTTGAAGGTGGAAAGTCCCTTCTTCTCTGTACCCAGAATGAAGACTCTAAAGATTCAATAGCTAAGTTCTCTCCAAGTGATGCGAGAAAGTACGGACAACTAATTAGAAAGTGGACTCGACTTGTAGATGATGTATTAGCTCCAGGTACCTATCTGCCACCCATGAGCCCAATTGACATGATTGAAGCACTCGGCCGTGGTGAATCTGGACAAGAGGCACTTAGGCTCACCGAGATGTCTCCAATGGAAATTATTGAGGAGAATTTTGACTCAGACGAGCTACGTGCCCTCCTCCTATATATGTCTTGCATGTGGGGATTAAACCCAAGAGACTCGGGACTTGGGTTTTTGGTGCCACTTCTTGTTGTGAGAGGCGTCAATAAGGCCCAGTGTTATGGAGGATCTCACAAACTGGCAGGATCTCTCTCAAGGGAGATTCACCAAGCAGGTGGCTTCGTCCTAGATAACTCTCAAGTAGATCGAGTATTGGTTGAAGATGGACACGTCACAGGCATTGTGTGTCAAGACGGCCGAGAGATTCAAGCAACTGTGGTTCTCTCAAGCCTTCCTCCGCCTCAAACCTTTGGAAAGTTGGTCGATGAAGCTTATGTTCCAAAAGATCTGATGGATACGGCAAACAAATGGGAGTGGGATCCATGGTCGTTTTTCACTTTGTCAGTAGCAACAGATGAGATGCCAACTTATTCATGTGATGACCCGTGGGTAAATGACGCTCTAATGGTGATACTTGGTTTTAACTCCTATGAACAAGTGGCTTCCCATTTTGACTCCATTATCGCAGGGAATGTATCTACACTTGGCGGTCATTCAACTATTGAAACAAGGTACGACCCTACACTTCCCCGCATCAAAGGTCATCATGTCGGATTCCTGCAGTGCCATGTGCCCTCCAAGGTTGATCGTGGATGGGAGAAAAAGAGAAAAGAGCTTGGCAGCGCACTTTTGAATCGCTGGCGAGAGTATGCATCTAATTTGAGTGAAGATCACATTTTGAGACAGTCAGTAGAAGACCCGGTAGATATCGAAACAAGACTTGCCTCGATGGTCAACGGATCCATTAAACACGGAGACTACAATCCGCTTCAGATGGGAGTGTTTCGCCCTCATGAGTCATGCGTAGGTGGCCGCACCCCAATTGAAGGTTTGTACTTGTGTGGAGCATCAGCCTATCCAGGAGGTCTGATTATAGGGGGACCTGGTTATATTGCAGCTAACACAGTAGTTGAGGACCTCGATGTGAACAAGTGGTGGGAGATGCCCAAGTTTGTTGAAAAATATAGAGAGAACTACCTGACATGAAACTTAAATCAAAAGGATTAGGCAAGAGAGAGCTCGTGATTGATCTCAAAGAGTGTGAGATCAGAGCAGAACATGGCGAAATACTCCTTAAAGGAACAGTTAAGTCTCCTGTTACATGGGAGTTTTCAATACGGGTTGGCCAAGATGACCTACCTGGGATGTTGAGGGTTGCATCCAGGCCTTCGATGTGGAAGCTCGGAATAAGGTGGTTCTTTCATATCCGACCAAAAGAGTATGTCGAGGAAATCCCGGTTGTCGAATCGATACCTGAAAAGAGAGCCAGCTCGCTGGCCACGAGGCACGCACAGAAAGTGCAGGAAGAACTGAGTGTAGGTGGAAGCGATGGGTGAGTGGACTTATGACGCAATAGTTATTGGTGCTGGACACAACGGTCTGACTTTGGCTGCTTACTTAGGCAGAGCTGGCCTAAAGACTTTAGTTTTAGAGAGAAGGCACGAAGAAGGTGGCGGAGTCAATACTGAAGAACCGGTTATGCCGGGATTTAGGCATAATATGCACGCACAGTACATGGAGTTCTTTGACGGAATGCCAATAATTCAGGACTTCAAATTGTATGAACTGGGTCTTCGCAGCTATATGCCGGAGGCACAGGCCGGAATCACCTTTAGTGACGGCAGGCCTCCAATCATTATTCATCGACCGGATCTCTTAGATAGAACTCATAAAAATATCTCAAGGTACTCAACATCTGATGCCGACATGTATGTGGAGTTAAAAAAGAAAGCAATGGCCCTAGAGCCTCTTTTGATGGCAAATCTATACACACCTCCGCCAGCTGGAGGGATGCCGGACCAAGGGCCACTTCTTGAAGCACTGTTTGGCGATCTTGGAATTACATCGGATTTTCTTCTTAAGTCGCCGAAGGTAATTATCGATGAGCTTTTTGAAACATCTGAATTGAGAGCTTTGATGTATCGTGCATGTGTGGAGTGGGGATTTCCTGTAGATACTGCTGCAAGTGGTGGGGCATTTTTGACCTTTATTATGTGGACAATGGGGAATTGGAAGCTCGCTCGGGGAGGGACCCATACGCTAGCTAAATCAATGACCCAGGCCTGCTACCAACAAGGTGTTGACCTCATTGAAAGCTCTCCTGTAGTGAAAATAATGGTAGATGACAATCGAGTTACCGGGGTGAAATGTGCCAACGGAGACATTTACTGGGCTAACAAATTGGTTGCATCTAATGCAGATCTCAAGCAGACTCTTTTGGAACTTGTGGGTGAGAATAACTTGAGCCCAACTTGGGTCAGGAGAGCAAAAGCTTTCCGCTATGGACCAAGCCACGTGCTTGGAACCTTGGCACTTTGTTTACATGATCCACCTGATTACAAGTCAGCCCGCTATGACGAGGAGATCAATAGATGCTTTTACACAATGGTTGGTTTTGACGGAGAAGAAGACACCATTATGTATATTCGAGATGCTTACAATGGAAGACTCCCTAAACCAGCTGCTGGCACTTGGGTCAATACTATTTGGGATAAGACTCAGGCACCTCCTGGCAAACACTCGGCAACGGGCTGGTATTTCATGCCTCCAAAGAGTGCTCTTACTCCGAGTGAGTGGGAAGATGTGAGACAGACCTATAACTCATTGTTTATCAAAGTGTGGAGGGATTCTGCTCCAAATATGACGGATTCAAATATCATTGCCGAGCGCATTTACACGCCGGATCAGATGGAGAGAAAGAATCTGATGAGAGAGGGTGACTTCTCTAACGGTGAGTTTTCACCAGATCAGATGGGATCTAATCGACCCTTTCCTGAGGCGTCACGTTATAAAACTGAAATTGACGGACTTTATCTTTGCGGCCCTTCAGCCTATCCAGGAGGTGGAGTTCACTCAGCATGCGGGAATAACGCATTCAAAGTAATCGCCGAAGATTTTGATCTGGAAAGTCCCGTAGTTGCCTCACGAGGCTATTAAATGACTAAGCCTCAAATTTACATAGAAGGAGGAATCCAAAATGGCTGACATCTATACGCCTAGTTGGTATGAAGAAGTTAAAGTTGCTATCAATAAGAAAGTGTCACAGTTAAAAGACATTCCAGAGGGCAAGTGGAATCTCGCTATTGAAATAGTTGGAGATGGCATGTCGCCTTATGTCCAAGACAATGGCGAGAGGCACTTTTTGGTGGCTATCGACAATGGTTCGTGTCTTTGGTATAAAGAGATTGCATCTGATAGTGATGGGAGCGAGATCGGTAAACTTGACTATCGATTCCGAGGACTAGCTTCGGTATTTGACAGTATTGCAGCGGGAGTATTAGACCCAATTGATGCAGCACTTGATGGCTCAATAAAGGTTCGAGGTGATATGAGGTTCCTTCTTAGGCAGGCCGATCAAGTTCAGGCGCTTCTAGAAGCCTATGCCAAAGAAGTTACTACCGATTGGCCTAAAGGTAGGCCTCCATATGGGAATTCTGTTGAAATTGATCCTGTAGGCGAAGCGGTCTCAAATGCGTGAGAGCTATGACGTAATCATTATTGGCGCAGGTCACAACGGGCTGACACTTGGCGCGTATTTGGCCAGAAGCGGTCTTGAAGTTCTTGTTTTAGAGAGACGACACGAAGAAGGCGGTGGGCTCACTACTGAAGAGTTAACTAGACCAGGATTTCTGCACAATGTGCACGCCAACTATCACACGTTTGTGGATTTGGCGCCTCCCGTCAAAGATCTTGAAATCAGAGAACACGGGGTCAAGTATGTTCGCCCCGAAGTTCAGATGGCCTCAATCTATCCCGATAAAACAGCTTTAGTTGTCTACAGCGACATTGATAAAACCTGTGACTCAATTTCTCGATTTTCTGCCAAAGATGCAGCTACATTCAGAAAGTTATTCAACGAAGCCCATGGCTATGTGGACCTTTTACTCGGCACGCTGATGTTTGAGCCACCAATGTCTGTCAAAGAGTTAACTAAAGCACTATCAGTTTTTGGAGTAGGAAATAGATCTGAATTTTTGTCAGTAAAGCTTAGGCGAGAGACAATCAACCAGTTTTTAGATGAACACTTTGAAAGTCCTAAAGTAAAAGCCCACTTGGCATTTCATGGGGCCGTATGTGGATATGCAAACGACATTGTCGGCCTTGCGATTGGATTTCCTCTACTTGTAGGCAAAATCAATAACTGGCACTTAAGCATAGGTGGGTCCCATCGGCTGGCCCATGCCTTGTGGAGGGACTTGGCTAACCACGGCGGAGTGCTCGTAACAGATGCTGAAGTGGCCTCCGTCGTAGTTGATGGCAATAGGGTAAGTGGAGTTCGACTTGCAGATGGCACTGAAATAACTGCGAGAAAACTTGTTGCTTCAACGGTTTCAGTGGAACAGACCTTCCTGGAGTTTCTAGATAGAGACAAAGTCTCCAACGATTTAGTCAGCAATGAACTATTTGAGAAAATCGAGACCGAAATCAAGCACCAATCTTGGTCACTCTTCTCAGTTCACCTAGCACTTTCTAAGCTCCCTCACTATTTGGCTGGCGAATTTGAACCTGATGTTGACAAAGCATGGGTAGTCAACCTTGGTTATTCGAGTCCTGAGGAGTTAAATGATGACTGGAAACTAATTCGAAACAATCAATTGGCTGACCCTAAACCCAACGTTGCTATAAATTCCCTATACGATCCAACTGATGCTCCCGAAGGCTCTTACACTGGGTTGCTAAGACAGTTTGCTCCCTATTCAATCGGATCCCTGGGACCTGGTGCCTGGGTGGAAGAGGCCAGACACTACGGAGAGAAGTGTATTGAGTCATGGAGAGCCTTTGCCCCTGATATGGACGCCGAGGCCATAATAGACTGGACCACTTACTCCCCTCATGATATTGCCACAAAGCTTCCTAATATGGTGAAAGGTGACTGGATGATGGGTGAAATATCCTTGGCGAATATGTTGGATCAAAGACCACTTCCAGAATTAGGAAACTATAGGACACCCATTGAGGGTCTCTATATGGCCGGATCCACACAACACCCCCACGGATTTATTACTTTTGCCCCTGCCTACAACGCTCTATCTGTGATAGCCCAAGATATCGGACTAGATCAATGGTGGAAAAAAGTCTAATGAACTTCTCTGATGGAAATAGCGAACCAGGCGATCGAGCTCTTTCCATCAGCGACCTATCACGTCCAGGTCCTAAGGTTTACATTTCAAATGACAACGGCAAGACATCGGGTATGGCAACAATGATAGGTGAACTACTCGAAGCAAATATTGACTCCTTTGCAACTAGGCGGGTAGTGGCAAGTCTTCTTAAAGGAGGCGTGGTTCTAAAGGCATCTGACCGAGCTCAGATCATAACGATTGAATTCGATGGAAAATCAATTACTGTCAGAGACGGTCAAAATCCAGATTATCCAACTTTAGAAGGTGGCTGGCTTACATTTGCCGCCGTTGCCTCAGGAAGAAAATCTCCACTTCACGCCATTCGAGCAAGAGAGATCAGTCTAAAAAGTCCGAAGTTCAAAATGGGAGATTCAATTGCTGCAGGTGGGGTTGGATTTGTAATGAGCGTGCCAAAGTCATTCTACGAGACAGTTAATTGGAGCAAAAGAATCATATATCTCTCAATTGCCTTGGTCGCAGCATCTCTCGTTGGCTATGCCTTTTACAGCTTGCGTCGCAACAAAATGCATCATAAGGCATAGAAGCTATTGGCCGAGATTGGAAATGGACTTTAGCCTTGGAGGAGGGTCGGATGAATGTTATCACTGAAAATACTTATAGACAAAGATGGTCCTGGGACAAGGTCGCATTTAGCTCTCACTGTGGCAACTGCATTGCTAACTGTTCATACAGAATTTATGTTCATGACGGGGTATCAACCTGTGAAGAGCCAACTGGCAATATTCCAGGATATGAGGGCGTCCCTGATATGAATCCTCTGGGCTGCCAAAAGGGAGCTGCATGGCAGCGCCAGTTGATTGAAGGCGATCGAATATTTTCACCTCTACGGCGAATTGGACCCCGTGGAGATGGAAAATGGGAAGAGATTTCATGGGATGAAGCATTTGACGAAGTCGGCAGTTCAATTGTCGATGCCATTGAGACAAGTGGTTCTGAATCAGTAATAATCGAGTCGGGCGCTGAGTCAGGAGTAGTTGCATCAACTGCAAGAGCACGCCTCAGTTCGGCTTTGGGAGCAATATGTCTTGATCCAAATGCATCAGTGAGTGATATCCATGCCGGACACTGGTTAACATTTGGGAACCTCCTTGGTGGTTCTAGTGCAGATGACACATTTTTGGCAGAGCTGATCATTATTTGGAACGGAAATCCCGCTTTTACTCGGATTCCTTATTACCACTACCTGACTGAGGCTAGATATAGGGGAGCAACAGTAGTAGTGATCGCACCTGATTACTCTCCTGCGACAATGCACGCTGATTACTTCGTGCCCGTTAGGCCAGGGAGCGATGCAGCACTTCTTTTATCTATCTGCCATGTAATGATCACAGAGAATCTTATTGACATAAACTTCATTAAATCCCAAACAGACTTAACTCTTTTGGTCAATAAGGAATCAAAAGAGTACCTCCGGGAATCTGATGTTATAGCCGATGGGCGAACCGATCGCTTTTTTGAACTTATTAACGGGGAGATCTCAAAAGCCGATCCAGAGAGACTAAGAGATACCAATGAGCCGAGTGATGTTGAACTTGATGGAAAGCTCGTTGTTAAACTTCTAGATGGAAGCCAGGTCGAAGTCGAGACGGTTTATTCAATACTGAAAAGATCTCTCACCAAGCTAGAGCCAGAAAAAGCATCCAAGTTATGTGGAGTAAGTCCAGAAACAATCAGAGATCTAGCAAGACTAGTCTCTTCAAGCAAGACTAAAGTTTCAAATGGCCTCGGGAGTTGCAAGCACTATCACGGAGACTTAATGGAGAGAAGTCTCGATCTTATGCTTGGGTTAAGTGGAAATTGGGGCAAACCTGGTTGTGGCCTAGATACTTATATCATTGCCATGTTAGAAGGGGAAGTTTTGGCACTATTCAAAAGAGGCGGAGGGGCGCTTGCTGGAGAAGAAGCCATTGCGACAATGGAAGCTTTTATGGAATCAATGCAATCTAGTGATGAAGCCATTACTCCGGGAAAAGCTTTTATCGAGCTCATGCGAATAAGCGCATCAATGTCAAGTGGAGTGCCGCCTGCCTTTTTCTACTACCATCACGGTGGATTCAAGGAGTCTTGGGACAATGCATTCTTCGAGGGCGATGCAACCTCCCTTGGCCAATACATTCAAATGTCGGAGGATAATAAGTGGTGGGAAGGTTTGGTGAAGCCTAGTGGAGATACCCAACCCAAGTTCTTGTTGCAGGCGGGCACAAATATACTTCGGCGCACAAGGGGCGGTCAAAGAGAGATGCTCGCCAATCTATGGCCAAAACTAGACAAGGTCGTAACCGTTGATTTCCGAATGAATTTGACGGGTCTATTTTCTGACATATTTCTCCCAATAGCCGCTGAAGGTGAGAGAGTTGAGTTACATGCAGCAAATTCACATTCCTTCGAGAGAATGTTTTCAGATAAGGTTTTTGAACCCCCTGTAAATGTGAAAAGTGAGTGGGAGGTATTTGACGGTATTGCCAAGGCAGTTTCAAGAGTGGCGCTGTCCCGGGGTTTGGCAAGTTTTAACTCAAGAGACGGCCAAGTAACCTACACTTCGATATCAACTGGAGTAGCAAGATCAGAAAGCGAAGATGACTCTCGGATCCTAGATGAAATCCTAAGAGACTCTGCACTATCTGGGAACTTGCCACCGGGCTTTAATTTGGATGTGATGAGAGAAAAAGGTTGGGTCAAGCCGATCAAACTACCTCTTCCAATGTCTTCAATTGCAGGAGGTGAAATATCTGACGAGGAACCATTTGTGGCGTATCGCAATCATGTCGAAGAAGGAGTGCCATTTGAGACCTTGACCAAAAGAGCCCAGTATTACATTGATCAACCCTGGTTCATCAAAGCTGGCGAGGCTCTGCCCACGTTCAAGGAGACTCCGCCCATGGGAGGAGATCTCCCCCTGGTGATTACAGGAGGTCACCCCAGGTGGTCAATTCATGCGACCAATACTACAAATACCTATTTGCTAGAGACCACCAGAGGTCACCCGGTAGCACACATTAATCCAGAAGATGCAGATAAACGGGGCTTTCTTGATGATGAATTGGTCGAGTTATTTAATGATCTTGGTTCTCTCAAAGTTAACGTCAAGATCACGCCTGCAGTCCGCCCAGGCCAAGTTATTTTGTATGCCTCATGGGAGCCGCATCTCTTTGCCAATTGGAAAGACGCCACCTGGGTGGAGCCGGGATTTGTCAAGTGGCTGCACTTTGTAGCAGGATATGGACATCTCAACTACACCTCGATGCAATGGCAAGCAACCCAGAGCGATCGAGTTTATAGAGTGGATCTTAGAAAGATAACCTAATACCAATTGGCATGAATAGCAAAGATGAAAATATAATAGAGGTATCTGGCCTCTACAAGTCATTTGGTGACGTGGAGGCCCTTAGGGGAATCGATTTTTCTATCCGAAGGGGAACAGTTTTTGGACTCCTTGGTCCCAATGGGGCAGGCAAGACTACGACAGTGCGAATCCTTACTACTCTCGTCAAGCCAAGTGCAGGCCGAGTTGAAATTGCTGGCATTGACGTTTTGAAACACCCTAGGGAGGCAAGAGAAGCTTTTGGGTTGGCTGGGCAAAATGTGGCAATTGATGAGCACATGACTGGCCTTGAGAACTTGATACTGGTCGGACTTTTACGTCAGCTTGGCTTAAATGAGGCCAAGGTGGAAGCCCGTGAGTTGCTGGAGAGATTCAATCTCACTTTCGCAGCCAAAAGAACTGCCAAAACTTATTCAGGTGGCATGCGAAGGAGGCTTGATCTAGCGGCAAGTCTGGTAGGTCATCCACCGGTACTGATGTTGGATGAACCAACTACCGGTCTAGATCCGAGAAGTCGAATTGAGCTTTGGGAAGTAATTGACGAGTTAGTCCATGATGGCACGACACTTTTGCTGACTACTCAGTATTTAGAAGAGGCAGACCGACTGGCAGATCAAATATGTGTAATTGACGAAGGGTTAGCTATAGCTAGTGGGACTCCAAGTGAGCTGAAACGCTCCGTAGGCGGTGATGTGTTGGAGATGAGTGTTGATTCACCAGAAGTTGTTCACAGATATCAAGAGGTATTAGTTGAACTTAACTTAGGTGAAGTCACGGTTACTAACACCAAGCTTTCCGTTCCAGCGAGCCAAGGTGTAGCCACAATGAGGGCAGTACTGAAGCGATTCGAGTTAGCAAATTTGGAGCCCCTTGATATTGCACTTAGAAGGCCAGCACTTGATGATGTATTTCTCTCTTTGACGGGACGCAATAGTTTTGAAGGCCCTGGAAATAATTCGGCTCATGTAGACGAACCCCCATCTACGGCGAGAAACGTAATGTCAAGTAATGGGCATACTACTAAGAGTGTGCAAAGAGATTTGGTTCAAAGTGATGCGGAGGATTTTTCAAATACTGAGACCCGAAGAGCATTTGGCGCTACAACTTTCAAGGACACTTTGGCAGTAATGTGGCGCAATTTGCTTCGCTACATCCGGATCCCAAATTTGCTGGTGTTTTCAACTATAGAGCCAATTATGTTCGTACTTTTGTTTAATTTCGTTTTTGGCGGGGTAATAAAACTTGTTGTTCACGGGTCTTATATTGACTATCTCTTGCCAGGTATTTTTGTGCAGGCAACCATATTTGGAGCAACCCACACAGGAGTAGCTATTGCAGAAGACCTGAATCGGGGCATGGTGGACAGGTTTCGCTCACTTCCAATGGCCAGAATTGCGGTTTTAACTGGTAGGGTGGCGGCTGATCTAATCAGGAACATTTTTGTAGTGATTCTTATGACTGGTGTTGGATTTGCTATAGGGTTCAGACTCAGTCACGGATTTTTGCCATATTTAGGCGTTCTTCTCCTGACAGTTGGCTTTGGTGTGGCATTTTCATGGATATCAGCAGTGATTGGACTTATAGCCAAAGATGTAGAAACTGCCCAGGCAGCAGGCTTTATTTGGGTAATTCCACTCACATTTGCCTCGTCTGCATTTGTTCCAATTCCAACTATGCCCGGGTGGTTGCAGGCCTTTTCAAAGGCTGACCCCGTCAGTGTTGTTGTTGAGACTATGCGTGAGCTATTGATCGGTGGCCCGCTAGAGCGAAACCTGATTTTTTCGCTTTGTTGGATTGCAGGGATAATGATTGTTTGTATTCCAATGACGCTGAAATTGTATAAAAACTTGACTTGAACAATGGAGAGGTTGAAAATAGTATTTAATAGTAGTGGCCCATTAAATCGCACCGCTAGGTGTTTAGTAAGTAACGATATGAAACTTGGGTACAAAAAATGACAGAACTACAGATTCAGGCCAAAGCGTTGGGGGATCCAACCCGATTCAAAATTTACCGATACATTGTTGACTCGAGTAGCGATGTCAATGTTGCTGAGCTGACAAAACTTGTGGGATTTAATCACAACGCAGTTCGCCAGCATTTAAACATCTTGGTGTCAGCAGGTCTTGTCATCGAGGAGTTGGAGCTTAGAACCCAACCGGGAAGGCCAAGACTTCTATATAGACTTTCACCAGAAGCTGAAGGAAGTTTTGAATCACGTGGGCCATACTCTTGGTTAGCGGCAGTATTGGCGCAAGCGCTTTCTGGTAAAAAAACTACACGTGAAATTGGGGTTGAATTAGGTAGAGAAGTTTCAAAACAAGAGATCGAATACGACATTGCCGATCGCATCGAAGTCGAGATGATCAAAAAAGGGTTTAGGCCTGAGAGAACAGATAAGCGAGCTGTGGTGGATATCAAAATGGAGAGATGTCCATTTGCCCAAGTAGCCAAAGATACCCCAGAGTTAATCTGCCAGTTTCACCTAGGCTATGTTGAAGGAATGGCCGAGGGTGAAGACATAAGTGTCCAACTCGTGCCCAAGGATCCCACAAAAGCAGGATGTCGTATAATCATGGAGAGATCAAAGGCTTCCCTTTAACGTCTCAAGTTATCGTCATATCTCAAGTTAGAGATTTATAAAACCTATCTATTTCTAAACTAGCCGCCCGAAATTGCGCCAAGAATGATGAATGGCTCCTGGCCGTTGACAACGGAGGGTGGAAGTTGTGTAGTTGTAGGGAGATGAGAGTAATCCTCTTGGCAAGCAAAGTAGCGGACGAATGGTCTTCGCTTATTTGTAACTTGATCTCTTATGGTGCCTAAAAGTGAGGGATAATTCGACTCAATAATCTCAAGTAATGATTCGATCGAAACGTTTTCACTTATCTGCACCTCAATTTCACGTTGCACGCCTGCCAAATTAGCTAAGTGGTAGGGGAGAATAACTCTGATCAAGGTAGAGTTTGAACCTCAACTGAAAGAACCGATGGCAAATTCTCCACGATAGGCATCCAGCTATCCCCTGAATCACTGGAAACAAATACGTGTCCTCCAGTTGTCCCAAAGTAAATTCCACAACTATCTAGTTCATCCACATCCATTGCATCACGCAAGACGTTGACATAGCAGTTCTTTTGGGGAAGGCCATTGGACAACTCCTCCCAGTTATTTCCTCCAACTTTTGATCTATAGACGCTCAGTTTGCCATCAATTGGAAAATGCTCTGAATCACTCTTGATAGGGATCACATATACCGATTCGGGTTCGTTTGAATTTACACTCACGACGAATCCAAAATCAGTTGGAAGGTTTCCACTTATGTCAAACCAGTTTTCTCCGGCATCATTACTTCTCATCACATCCCAGTGCTTTTGCATAAAAAGAACCTCAGGCCTCTCCTTATGGAATGCAATCCTATGGACACAGTGCCCCACCTCAGCATCTGGGTCAGGCATGATCTCAGAGTGAAGACCTTTTGTTTTGACCGACCACGTTTCCCCGAAGTCCTCCGAGCGAAAAACTCCAGCAGCACTAACTGCGCCAAACATTCTGCCTTTGTTAATCGGGTCTTGAAGAATTGTGTGAAGAGCCATTCCACCTGCACCAGGCATCCAATCGTGCGCTGAAACCTGGTTCCTAAAGCCATCTAGCTCTCCCCAGGTTTTTCCACCATCACTTGATTTGAATAGTGCGGCATCTTCAACTCCTGCATATACAGTGTCGGCATCATCTAGCGAAGGTTCAAAATGCCAAACCCTAGCGAACTCCCATGGATGGGGCGTCCCGTCATACCAAGTGTGGGTTCCAGGAGTACCTTTATATTGAAACTCGTTACCCACGGTCTCCCATGAAACACCCCCGTCATCTGAGCGCTTGACAACTTGGCCAAACCAGGAGGTGGACTGAGAAGCCCAAATCCGATTGGGATCAACTGGGGATCCCTTCATGTGGTAGATCTCCCAACCTCCAAAAAAAGGACCTTCGATTTGCCAGTCCTTTCTACTTCCATCTGAGGTGAGGATAAAGGCACCTTTTTTTGTGCCGACCAGCACTCTGACTTTGCTCATAGGAAAATCCTTTCAAGCTTTTTGGCATTTCTGCCATTTAACGGGATGGGAAAACTATATCGGCTTTTTTATCAGCCTACTACTTTAGATTCAAAAAAGCTATCGAGTGCTATTTCGGGGCCTCCAGGCATATATGTGGGTCGATTTAGGGATCTGTAGCCTCCGTTCTTTCATGGGGTAGAACATGTTCAATGGGTCCAAGCGTTAGCATGATGA
>JABEUL010000160.1 GCA_013044465.1 Acidimicrobiales bacterium | reverse complement strand
TGTGTTAAAAGCGGCTAATCTTTTGGACATGTCACAACTAGATGCATTTCGCAGAACCTTAGAGGCCGGCGCGACGTTTTCCAATATAACTAGAGCGCGTGCTCAAGAGATTGTTCGCGATTTGATTCGCGAAGGTGAAATGCAACGTGATCAAGCTTCAAAAGCAGTTGAAGCTCTACTTGAAAAAAGTAGGAAAAATTCTGAGGAGCTAGTTGGCTCCGTCAGAGACGAAGTTCGCCATCAGATAGGAAGCTTAGGATTAATTAACAGAGAAGAGGTATCACAATTGGTTGAAAAACTAGTGAAAAAAGGAAAGGCTGCAACTGGTAGCGCACGCAAGGCTGCAGCAAAGAAAGTAGCGGCTAAAAAAGCTGCCAAGAAGGCTGTGAAGAAAGCAGCTCCGGCTAAAAAGGCTCCGGCCAAGAAAGCCGCAGCTAAAAAAGCAGCTAAAAAGGCAGTGAAAAAAGCAGCTCCGGCCAAAAAAGCAGCAAAGAAAGCTACTAAGAAGGCTGTGAAGAAGGTTGTGAAGAAGGCTCCGGCCAAAAAAGCTCCAGCCAAAAAAGCAGCAAAGAAAGCTACTAAGAAGGCTGTGAAGAAGGCTCCGGCCAAAAAAGCTCCAGCTAAAAAAGCGGTAAAAAAAGCTACTAAGAAGGCTGTGAAAAAAGCAGCTCCAGCTAAGAAGGCCGTTAAGAGAGCTCCTGCTAAGAAGGCAGCCAAAAAAGCAGCCAAAAGAGCTCCGGCTAAGCGTTCCTGAGTCTCAGGACAACGCGAAGTCGGCTCGATAAAGAGTTAGTTCGTCGTCAACTTGTGTCTTCGCGTAGCGAAGCACAAGAGGCGATTGAACGAGGACTCGTACTTGTAAACGGCGCTGTTGCTGACAAGCCCTCTAGGCTTGTGGCAACAGCAGACGCCGTTTTGATTAATTGGGGTGTTAAGAGGTGGGTTAGTCGAGGCGCTATAAAATTAGATTGTGCCATCGATAAGTTCGACATTGATTGTCGAGAAAAATTGTCAATAGATATAGGTTCGTCAACTGGGGGATTTACTGAGGTACTTTTAGAACGAGGAGCCTCTGTAGTTGTGGCGATTGATGTTGGATTAAATCAATTGCATGAGCGGGTTAGATCAAATCCCAGGGTGCATTCTTTTGAGAAAACTAATGTCAAGCATCTTGCACGCATGGATCTTGACAGACTTTTTGGCATTGACGGTTGCTCAGGTGCGTCCATTATCGTTGTTGACGTATCATTCACTTCAATTCGAGGCGTGATCCCAATTTTGCCGGAGCTTTCAGATTCTTTGGCTGAGTGGGTTCTTTTAGTAAAGCCACAGTTTGAAGTCGGTCACAAAGAGGCGAGTCGGTCAAGTGGAGTAATTACTAGTCCTCCACTGTGGGAGTCTTCAATCGAAGGTGCAGCACAAGAAATAGTTGCCATAGGCGGGAGTCTTCGAGGTTCAATAGTGTCTCCAATTAAGGGCGGTGCGGGAAATACGGAGTTTTTCATTTGGGCAACATATGGTGGATCTGGCTCACAAACGATTAGTGACATATCCAAAGTGGCCTACAGTGTTGATATGGGTGATCAAAACAAATGAAGATCGCAGTTGTATACCCGCCAAATCGAGGTGAAGCGTCGGCCTTGGCTGACAGAGTCGTAGAAATGGCCGAGAAAAGAGATATTGAAGTAATTCTCCAGCCAAATGCTTCTGTGGCAAAAGATATTGATTTTGTTTTCAGCCTGGGAGGAGATGGCACAGTACTATATGCGGCAAAATTAGCCTATGACTCCTGCGTGCCGGTGGTTGGAGTAAATCTTGGGCATCTGGGGTATCTGGCTGAAATTGAAGCGGTACAGGTCAATTCGGCAATTGAAGCACTTATTAATGGCAAATTTCAAATTGAAGAGAGAATGACTCTATCCGTAGGGGTCGAAAGACAAAACGGTGACGAATTAGAGCCGGTAATGGCATTAAATGACGCAGTTCTTGAAAGGGTTGAACCGGGTAGGACTATCAGGATCACTGCAATATTAAATGGCAGACAGTTTGTTACTTACACTGCAGATGGAATCGTTGTAGCTACTCCCACCGGATCAACGGCTTACAATCTCTCTGTCAGGGGCCCCATTGTTTCTCCCAGACTAGAGGCAGTGATACTAACGCCCATATCCCCGCATCTTGTATTTGACAGACCTTTAGTATTAGAGCCAGAGATAGACCTCCGTTTAGAACTACAAGGAGTTCGACCTGCTTCACTTCTAATTGACGGAGATAGTGAAGTGAGATTAGAGCCTGGGGACAGCGTCTTTTGCAGACAGGGCGGGAAGAAAACTAAATTAGTGAGAATCAATCGAGCAATAGACTTTCACGACACTGTAAAGGCGAAGTTTGGTTTCGGGGTGTCCTAGTTAATGCTAAGTAGTCTCCATGTTTCAAATTTTGGGGTAATTGAAGATCTTTCAATAGAACTCATGCCTGGAATGACTGTTATCACTGGCGAGACTGGCGCAGGCAAGACTCTGATTGTCGAGGCACTAAATGCGATAGTAAGTGCAAAAAGTAGCACTCATCAAATACGATCAAGTGCAGAGTCTGCTCTAATAGAGGCAACTTTTCTGGATCCCGACTTCTATTTGGCCCGAGTTATTGCCAAGAATTCAAGGGGAAGGAGCTATGTCGATCAAGAGTTGGTTCCCCAACCAGAACTATTTAAAAAGGGCTCAGAATTAATTGAACTCTACGGCCAACACGGCCAACTGGGACTCCTGCAGCCAGCAAAACAACGAGATGCACTTGATCTATATGGAAATATCGATCTAACCAAGCTGGCCAAAACCAAGAAAGCCATTTCCTCAATAAGAAAAGAAATTGACAGATATGGGGGCTCAAGCAAAGTTCTCGAGAATGAAGTGGATTATTTAAATGAGGCCATTTCAAGAATTGAGAAACTTGACATTCAAGGACCTGATGAAATTGAGAAGCTTAAAGAAAAAGAGGAGTTCCTGGCCAAATCAGTCGAGATTTTAGAGTGCCTCTATGAAGCTAAAACTCTTGTTCTAGGCACCGAGTACTCCTCCAGTTCGGCAAAAGATGCGGTTTCAAAGTCAGTAAACATACTTTTGAACAATAGAGTGGGGCAGTTGGATCCCTTAATCGAGCTATTAAATCAAATTAGTTTGATAATGGAAGAAGTCTCACTCGAGATTAGAAAATTAGAGCAAATAGTTGAAGCTGACCCTGACGAACTTAGGTCAACTCAAGAGAGAAGGCACGCCTTAAGTGACCTTATACGCCTATATGGTGGCAGCCTTGGGGATGTGCTGGAATTTAAAAAGGAATCTCAGAACAAAGTTGACAGACTTATCAACTCAACTGGAAATTTAGAGAAACTCCAAGAAGAACTCAACGCTCTAATTTTGGAAAAGGAATTACTAGAACAAGAAATTGGAAAAGCCAGAAGAGTTTCTGCTCAAAGTCTGAGTAGAGAAGTTACGGAGAGGCTTCGTGAATTGGCGCTCCCAAATGCTGAAATTTCCATCGAATTAGATGATTCTCCCTCGTGCGAAGGGGTGTGTTTCAACTTCCGTGCTAACCCTGGCATGGAGATGGCTCCGATCAACAAAATTGCATCAGGTGGGGAACTCTCTAGAGCCATGCTCGCCCTTCGACTTGTGTTGAGTCCTTCTATTGGTAATGTGATCGATTCCAAGATATTGATTTTTGATGAGGTGGATGCAGGCGTTGGGGGAAATGCGGCTGTATACATTGGTAAAGCACTCTACGAGCTTTCAAGGGGGCGACAGATTTTAGTAGTTACTCATTTGGCCCAGGTAGCGGCCTTTTGTGACCAACATATTGTGATCGAAAAGACAAGCGACTCGGACTCTTCTGTCACAAATGCTCGTGAATTAAGTGGAAAGGAGAGATTAATCGAACTTTCCAGAATGCTTTCAGGATTGAAAGGTTCCAAAAGTGGAGTCAAACATGCCCAAGATCTCTTAGAAGAGGCAAGCAAAATCAAGGAATCCGACGGCAAAGTGTCCGCATTGTTTTAAATTTGAGCCCAAAGTCCCGTTAACTAATCGAGCTTTTCGAAATGCCCGATAGATCAGGAAAAATGCATTCCAAAGAGGTGTTTGGCTCTGAAAGTCTGATGATTTAACACAATAGTTACATTTAGATCGCACAGTTGGCCGGGCAAAGATACTAATATCTTTTCTTGTGGTTATTGCCTCCAAGTACGTATTTGTGACAGGGGGAGTATCATCGTCTCTTGGGAAAGGCCTTACTGCAGCTTCTCTTGGACGGCTCTTAAAAGCTCGGGGATTCAAAGTCACCATGTGCAAATTGGATCCGTATATAAATGTAGATCCAGGCACTATGAATCCCTTTGAACACGGGGAAGTCTTTGTAACTGAAGACGGTGGTGAGACCGATTTAGACTTGGGCCACTACGAACGCTTCATCGATGAGAATCTTTATAGGAATTCAAACACCACTACCGGTTCGATTTATTCATCGGTGATTGCCAAAGAGCGACGCGGAGACTATCTAGGAAAGACCGTTCAAGTAATTCCTCACATCACAGATGAGATTAAAGAGCGTGTGAAAAAACTGGCAAGTGAAGAAATCGACGTAGTTATCTGTGAAGTGGGTGGAACTGTCGGTGACATTGAAATTGTGCCTTTTTTGGAGTCCATTCGCCAGTTTAGAAGAGACGTAGGGAAAGACAATGTTTGTTATCTTCACCTGACCTTGGTTCCCTATTTGGCACCTTCTGGGGAGCATAAAACTAAACCCACCCAGCACTCAGTGACCGAACTCAGGAGCCGTGGAATCCAGCCCGATGTCATAGTGTGTCGTTCAGATCAGACTCTTCCAAGTGGATTAAAGCGCAAGATCTCACTCTTGTGTGACGTGCCCATAGAAGCGGTCGTTTCAGCTGTTGATGCGGCCAGTATCTATGAGATTCCCCTAGCACTTTACGATGAGGGGCTAGACACAATTGTTGGGAAGCTGTTGCACCTTGATCTCGAAAATCACCCAATTGATTTGTCTTCTTGGAGAAACCTTGTAGATCGTGTTTATTCCCCTTCCAAATCAGTCAAGATAGGAGTAATTGGAAAGTATGTAAATCTTCCAGACGCCTACCTTTCAGTTACTGAAGCTCTTCGCCATGGAGGTTTTCACCACGGCGCCAGTATTGATATCAAGTGGATTCAAGCTGAAACCGTCTCTGACATACTTTCCGAAGGCTTGCAGGCCGATGGAAGTGTGTCAAGCCTTCTTGATTCACTTGATGGAATTGTGATTCCGGGTGGATTTGGTGAAAGAGGAGTTGAAGGAAAGATAGCGGCTGCTAAATATGCGAGAGAAAATAACATTCCTTGCCTTGGACTATGTCTTGGACTTCAGGTCATGGTTTGTGATGTTGCGAGATCTTTAGCGGGTCTAAAGGGGGCAAATTCAAGAGAGTTTGACCCAACAACTTTGCATCCTGTGGTTGATCTAATGGATGAGCAAAGTGATGTGAGGGATATGGGTGGAACCATGAGACTAGGCTCATATGTTGCTAGATTGACTCCAGGAACAAAGGTTGGCAATGCTTACGGAACTGAAGTTGTCTCCGAACGGCACCGTCACAGATATGAAGTCAATCCAAAGTACCGCTCAAGACTCGAAGAAGCGGGATTGGTGCTATCTGGAACCTCTCCGGACGACAAATTAGTGGAATTTATTGAACTTAAGGACCATCCCTATTTCGTAGGCACCCAAGCCCATCCCGAGTTCAAAAGTAGGCCCGAGAGAGCACACCCTTTGTTTAGAGATCTAATCGGGGCCGCTATAGAACGTGCAGAGGATCGGGCTCCCCACCTATTGGACCTAGATTCCATTTCGTGAACGGGGACACTTGGGATACATCGATTCCAAAAAACAGTGCCCTATCTGACCTAGCTCTCGAATATTTGACATGGCTCAACGTGGAAAGGGGCAGAGCGTCCACTTCCCTAGGGGCATATAAAAGAGATCTCGCGAGCTACGAAGCTTGGATGAAAGCATGCAAATTAGACGACCATAGCTTGATAGAGATATCTCATCTCGAGCAATATATCGAAGACAGGAAAAGTGCCGGATTTTCAAATAGCACGATCTCAAGGTCAATTTCAGCAATACGGGGTTTGTATAAATTTGGCTACATTGAAAATGCACTATCTTTCAACCCTGCAGCTGATCTAACTGGATTAAAGGTCAAAAAGACCCTTCCAATAGCTTTAAGTGAGGAGCAGGTGACAAAGCTGTTGGACACGCCGCCTGGAGATGATCCGAGGTCGCTTCGGGACAAGGCCATGCTTGAGGTCCTCTACGGCTCGGGTCTTAGAATCTCCGAGCTTATTGGAATATCCCTGGCTGATTTGGACCTTGAGGGTGCCTTTTTGAAAGTTACTGGGAAAGGTTCCAAAGAGCGAATAGTGCCACTAGGTTCGGCATCCCTGCGAGCAATTTATCTTTGGCTTTCACCCGTTGGTCGCCCAAACTATATTCCAAAGGTATGGAAGAGAAAGAGTGATCAAGAGGCGCTTTTCCTCTCCAAGCGAGGTAGTCGCATCTCCCGCCAAGGAGCATGGGAGACTTTGGGATTCTGGGCGAAGAAAGCTGGGTTGGGAGAGATTTGGCACCCTCACCTTTTAAGACACTCCTGTGCGACCCACATGCTATCTCACGGGGCAGACATTAGGGTGGTCCAGGAGCTACTGGGCCATTCTTCAATTACAACCACCCAAATTTACACTTCAGTCACAATAGAACACCTGCGTAGAGCCTATTTAGGGGCCCATCCAAGAGCTTCATCTCATTGAGGGCCAAATAGTACTACTCTTAATATATGACAGCATCAGAGAAAACAGAGACTGCGCCTAATTTCCGGGCACTCTTGGAAGCTGAAAGATTAGAACTCACGGCTCGGCTTGACGAGCTTGGATTTGGCGGAACAGAATTAACTTATGATACGAACTTCGCTGACTCCTCACAAGTCACAGCCGAACGAGGAGAAGCCGACAGATTGGCTCTCGAGTTGCAAGAAGCGCTTGATCTAGTAGATGCGGCACTTGCAAAGATTGACAATGGTACTTACGGGACCTGTGAATCCTGCGGAAGTCAAATTGGAGAAGCTCGCCTAGAAGCTAAGCCATCGGCCAAGTTTTGCATTACTTGTGCCGGATCACATCGGTAGATGTAATTAACTAAATCTGTGATCTTTCATAAGTTTTAAGACAAGAGCCCCATGGCTTCTTTAGCCCGCTCAAGTGTGGCATTTGCACTCTCGGCAGCTTTTTGGGCACCAGCAGCTATTATTCGATGAACTTCTCCGAGATCTTTCTCCAGATCCTTTACTCTTTGGCGAATTGGGTCGAGCATCTCAATCACAGCTTTTGAGGTATCTAATTTCAAGGATCCGTAGTTTTGGTACTTGGGCGCTAAATCCTCGGGTTTGCTATCTGTTGCTGCTCCTAATAGCTCTAAAAGGTTGGATACCCCGGGGCGAGATTTTGGGTCGTATATAACGTCTGAGTTAGTGTCAGTTACGGCCCTTTTGATCTTTTTCTCAATGGAAGATGGGTCTTCTAAGACATAGATTATTCCACTTGAATTATTGGAAGATTTTGACATCTTGGCCGTAGGATCCTGTAAATCCATTACCCTGGCTCCTACTTTTGGAACAAAAGCCGTTGGGATGGTAAAAACTTCGCCGTATTTGTTGTTGAATCTCATGGCAATATCTCTTGTTAGTTCCAAGTGTTGCTTTTGGTCGTGTCCAACCGGCACCCTTTGTGCTTGGTACAGCAGAATATCTGAGGCCATTAAAACCGGATATGTATAAAGACCCACCCTAACCGTGTCTTTCCCATGGGATTTATCTTTAAACTGAGTCATTCTCCCTAACTCGCCATAAGTTGCCACACACGACAGCAACCAGGACATTTCCGCATGAGCTGGGACATGACTTTGTATAAATAGCGTGCATTTCGAAGGATCTAGTCCAACTGCAAGGAGGGTAAGAGCGGTTTTGAGAGTTCTATCGCGCAAAACCTCTGGGTTAATCTCTTCGGCCAGTGCATGGAGATCCACCACGCAGTAAAAGGCGTCATAGCTGTATTGGTCCTCTACCCAGGCCTTAAAAGCTCCTAGGTAGTTTCCTAAGTGCATATCTCCAGTTGGTCGAACTCCAGAAAGAACTTTAAGCATTCGAGATATGTTATTTCACAATTTGGTGGTAGTCTGACCACTGACGTTTTCGGTAGGGTATTTGTATGGCATATGAGGTGGCAACTGACGTATTTGAAGGTCCTTTTGACGTACTATACCGCCTGATTACGACCCAAGAAGTAGACGTCCATGCAATTTCACTCTCTGCAATTGTGGACAGCTTTGTAGCCGAAGTCCAAAAAATGGTAAAGATAGATCTGGAGTTGGCAACTGAGTTTGCCGTAATTGCAGCAACTTTAATTGAACTCAAATCAAGAAGACTTCTTCCTGTGAGCGATGATGGAATAAACGAAGAAGAGCTGCTTCTTTTTGAAGAGCGTGACCTTTTGTTGACAAGGCTGGTTGACTGCAGGACTTTTCAAGGCGTGGCAGGATTATTTTCGCAGTCAATGCAGTTGGCAAGCCTTTCATTTCCCAGAAGATGTGGTGCTGATGAACGCTTTGTCAACCTGATGCCGGAGCTATTAGTAGGCGTGACCGCCGAAGACTTGGTTAAGGCACTGCTTAGAATTAAAAAAGTAGTTCCACCACCACCTCCTCGAGTGGACCTAGCCCATGTGGCGCCCGATCCTGCATTTACTATCAACCAAGCAGCGAGAGAAATTACCTCAATATTAAAGAGTCGAAAAAAAATGAGTTTCAGGGAACTGACTAGCCACTTGTACGAAAAGATCGACATAGTTGTATTTTTTCTGAGTGTATTGGAGATGTACAAAAGAGAGTTAGTCGAGCTTAATCAAGGACTAACTTTGGGTGATATCGAATGTATATGGATAGGCTCAGATTTAGATAATCTGGAATTTGACTATGATGAATTTTCAGGTGAAGCGAGAGTAATGGCTGGGAGCGATGACAGAGACTGACCAAAGCAATGTTTACGATTCGCCAAAAGATGCATCTATCTTTGAATCTGAGGAGTTGGAAAGAAAGAGCGGGCAAGAAGTTTCAAATTTGCCCGACGATTCTCTTCTTGAAAATAGCAATGAATCGAGGCTTGAGAGCGAGACCACTTATTTCAAACGTTCTATTGAGGCAATATTGATGGTTGCTACAGAACCTCTTGGGACAAAAGTATTGGCCGAAGCTGTCGGGATAACTTCATCGATGCTGGAAGGACTCTGCAAGGAGCTGCAAGTTGAATACGAAAGAGATTTAAGAGGTTTCCGCATCAATTTTATTGCTGGGGGATATAGATTCGAGTCTCACCCAGAAATGGCCGATGTAGTTGAAAAGTTTATCCTAGAAGATCAAGTATCGAGAATATCTCCTGCCGCACTTGAGACACTGGCAATTGTTGCATATCGCCAACCAATCTCAAGAGCACAGATCAGTGCCATCCGGGGAGTAAATGCAGATGGAGTAGTCAGACTCTTGGCGCAGAGAGGTTTGATTAGTGCCGTTGGCAAAGACGAAGGTCCGGGGCAAGCAATCTTGTTTGGGACTACAGATTTATTTTTGGAGAAAATGGGTTTCGCTCATATATCAGATCTCCCTGCTTTAAGTGAGTTTATTCCTAGTGCCGAAGAGGTCGAGACTTTAGAACAGATCCTTAGACCAACAGTGGATGACTGAGAGCGAATTGCAAGGCCGTGATGGGGAGCGGTTGCAAAAAGTACTGGCTCGACTTGGATTTGGGTCTAGGCGGGTTTGCGAGGACTTAATATCTGAGGGTCGGGTCAGTATCAATGGAATCGTAGCTATTCTTGGTTCTAGGGTTGATGCAAGTGAAGATGTTGTAGAAGTAGATGGTGTTCGTCTAGGCGTTCAACCAGACTTTGTGACATATCTTTTAAACAAACCAAGAGGAGTTGTCTCGAGTGCTTCTGACAATCTTGGTCGAGAGACTGTAGTGGACCTAGTGCCAAATGATCCGAGAGTCTTTCCAGTTGGAAGATTAGACATTGATACAGAAGGACTAATACTTCTGACAAATGACGGAACATTGGCCCATCACATAATGCATCCTTCCTTTGGGCTTAAAAAAGAGTACCTCGTAAAGGTTTCAAACAGTATCTCAAAATCCGCTATTTCAAGTCTCCGTAAAGGAATTGAACTTGAAGACGGTTTAACAGCTCCAGCAGAAGTTGGAGTATTAGGAGAGCAACTGTTGCGAATTGCAATTCATGAGGGGAGAAATAGACAGATTCGAAGGATGATTGAAGCAATAGGAATGCAGGTAGAACGCCTAGTCAGAGTGCGAATTGGTCCCATCTCTGATACAACTTTGGAACCTGGAAAATACCGTCAACTATCCAATAAAGAGATACGATTATTAAGTCTCGAAGTTTTTAAGTAGGATCTAACAATGACCGACGAGGCCTTGGAGACCCAAGAAATTGATGCCAAAAGGTTAAGGAGTCTTGTTGGACTAACGGCAGGTCAACTGGGGCCAAGAGCATATGCCGCAATAAATGGCTTATTGTTAACACTCTTGGTGGGGTCGCATCAAAAATCTGCACTCGGGGTCACTTTTGCTATTACCTCTGGAAGGTTACTTAACTGGATCACATATCCATTGATTGGAAGGCTTAGCGATAAAGGTGGCGGGAAGATTGGCAGGAGAGCACCTTACATGGGGATCTCTCTTATTGTCATGGGAATTTGCGTAGCTCTATTTCCAAGTGCACCTTCATATTGGGCTCTTGTTGGACTAATTGTGATAGTAAGACAGGCTAATGCGGTTCTCACCATCACTGGTGTTGCAGTGGTCCCTGAGACGGTGGGCAGATCAAGATGGATAAAGACCATTGGGGTTATGGTTATTGGGGCGGTTATGGTCTCTGTGGCTATTAAAGGAACCGTTCTTGAAACTTGGGATCAGTCCAAAGTTTCTACTTGGTCAGCTCCATTTCACTTGGCCGGCCTTATGATGGCAGTTGCGGGATTGTTGGTCCTCTTCACCGTCAGAGAAGCTAGTGCTGCACTTGAAGTGGCGAAACGAGACAAAAAAGAGAGTAAGCATTTAAAAGATGACATTAAAGTCATTTTTAAACAGCCTGGGGCGTCGGTTTTGGCTGCTGGAGCTTTTATCTTTTGGGCGGGAATTGGTGGAACAATAAGTCTGAGTGCGCTCTTTTACGAAAATGAGTGTCATGCTTCTGCCTCTGCTCAAACTGTGGCCGGCGTCTTAGGCGGATTGGCTGCAGTATTTATTGGAATTCCTATTGGATACTGGATTGCAAAACGTGTTAACAGGAGAACTATTGCCATACTTGCTCCTCTTGGCGGCACAGTTCTTTTAGGAAGCCAGTTTTTTATAACAAGTATTTGGCAATCGGTAGGGCTCTCAGCCATTGGTGCTCCACTGCTAATGGCCTACTTGATAGCTGTTGGGCCACTTATGGCACGTCTATTGCCTTCATCAGGGGGATTAGGTGAAAGGTTCGGCGTACTCTTGTCACCATTTACCTTTGTCTCGGTGGTCAGCGGTTTTATGGCTTCGGTATTAGTCGATCACATGAACCACCAGTATAAATGGATATGGCTTTTCCCTGCAGTAGCTGGTATTTTGCAGTTCCTGGTAATGTTCAGATTAAGGATTCCTGAAGCTAATACCAAAGTTAAATCCTTGAAATCAGTGAGAAGTGCTATAAAATCATTTAGATCAAGGTCAAAAGACACCCCAGTGACTTTGATCGGTGGTACAGTAACTGCCGAAGATGCCGATGGAACATTACTTTTTGACCACATCAGAAACTGGGTGTCTAATAATCTAGATAAATCTATAAATGAAGAAAACAGCGAACATGAGACGGAAATAATCGATGAAACTAAGAACTGATTTTCGTTTAATTCCAGGACTTTTATTTGTGCTCTTTTTGCTGGCATCTTGTTCGGCCAAATCTGGTAGCGTAAATCCCCAAACCAATACAACCCAGGTCAATCCCAAATCCGGAACCGTGGCAGTAGCTAACTCGCCAAATAATGCGCCAGGTCCAGTCACGGTTGCCCCAGGTACACCAATAGGCGAAGTTCCGACAATATCAGGTTCCTATGCTGATGTACTTGGAAGTGATGGATATGTATTTGAAATCAACCTGGCCAACAATCAAGTAATTGAAACTCTCTCCACAAATACAGCACCACCGCAGAATCCATACACGCTCGCCGTTACACCCGGGGGCGGACATGGCGTTATTGTCTCGGATGCTCCAGGAAAGGCTGGAAACTCTTTAGTCCCAGTTGACTTTGCATCTTCCCTTGTCGGTTCTCCGATCCCACTTCCATTTCAACCCGTCGCAGTTGCACTCGATCCAAGTGGATCATATGCCTGGGTGACGGGTGCATCCGGGGAGTTAGCATCTGTTGACTTGGCCTCAAGGAGTGTGTCAAAGGTTCATCAGTTATTAAACAACCCAGATGCTTATTTGGACGCTATTGCTATTTCTCCAAATGGGAATGATGCAGTGGTAGTAGATGACGGCGGAGCGAGTGCTGGAAATCGAGCCTTAATAGTTAGCTTGCCATCGGGATCAGTAGTAGCAAATGCATTAATTTCACAAGATCCGGGTTCGTTTCCCGATGCGGTGGCAATTAGTTCAGAGGGATCTTTGGCCTTCGTAGTTGACGGTGGATACGGCAATGGCACATTAACTCCACTTTCAATTCCAGGTGGTGCAAGTGGGGATGTGATTAATGTTGGCGGGGGTCCACTTGCTATTTGTCTTTCTTCAGATGGAAAGACTGCATATGTGGCCAACGGGGGTACTGGTGCTGGCGACTTAGTGGTTCCTGTCGACATTTCTGGCGGATTTAATATTCCGGGAAGAAGTGGAGGAACACCCTTTGAAGTTGGGGGAGGAGTTAATGAGTATTTAGATGCAATCGGTATATCCCCAAACGGTGAATCGGCATACCTTCTTGACAGAGAAAACGGATTATTTATTCCTCTAAATTTAAAAACGGGACTTTCAAGTAAACCAATCGGACTTGGACACTTTCCAATTTCGATAGCAATTACCAACGGTAGTTAAAAGATCAAATCCTAACCTCAACTATTTGTGTATTTTGCCGATCTTCTTTCAAGCGAAGCTGCTACCCCTTCTCTTGCGTCGTTTGTGTCAATGAGTTCGCACTGCTTATCCAGTTCGTGAATTAATATATCTTCAATAGATCCCAAGAAATTATCCCTCAATGTTTTTCTCGTAGATCTTAGTGCCATCGGGGATGATTGAATAAGTTTGCCAGCTACCTCAATAGCTTTTCCTAGAACCTCATCTTTTTCCACCACTTCATCTACTAGGTGAAACGCGAGGGCTTCATTTGCCCTTACTCTTCTGCCAGACAGAAGCATGTCGTTAGCATTTTTATCTCCTATGAGCTTTGGAAGCAACGAGGAAATCCCAAACCCTGGATGGATTCCGAGTTTGACAAAGGGTGCACAAAACCAAGCTTCAGTTGCAGCGACCTTGAAATCACATGCAAGCACCAATCCAAGACCCGCTCCGACTGCAGCCCCGTTAATGGCTCCAACAATTGGAAGCGGCGCTCTCAATATGCGAATTGCCTGATCATAAAATTTTCTTGTTCCTAATCTGAACGATTCAACTGGATGGACATCAGGGGTTTCTGGCGCTACTCCTCCTTGTGAAAAATCAGCCCCAGCTGAAAAGCTCTTGCCCTTCGCAGCTAAGACAATGGTCCATACCTCGTTGTCAAGCGATAAGTTCCAAAGAGTGTCGGCTAAGGAAGTTATAAAATCCAGATCTGTGAAGTTGTGGGGAGGCCTTGACATAGTAAGAATGCCAATGTGGTCTTTTATCTCTAATTCAATTTCGCTGCTAGTATCTCTCATTTTCTTTCCTCAAAAAGTCCTATGAGTTCAATAGTAGTTTCTCATTAAAATGAGGAACGTCCAATGTTTGAGTTCGATTGGTCCAAGGTGGCATATCGGTTAGAAATGAAATCAAGGTTGGCTAAATCGGACATTATGTAAAAAGATAAGGTTTGCAATTTATCTACCAGCATAAAAATAGCCCATCCCGTAAGACCTACTTAAATGGCCTTATGGGACGAGCTATCAGATTTTTGTTTGTGTAACCTTTAAATTCTGCTCGGTAGCTTTAGAGCCCCAATCTCGCAGAACAAGCGGGCCACTGTCCCCAGCCACTCCGAGCTTGAAGCATCTGAGCTGCTTCATCTTGGACATATGGCGCTGCCGAGGATGGCAGTCCAGTGAAACCAAGTGATTCCCAGGTGGGCAATGAGAACTGGTAGGCACCGTAGTAGCCGTTTCCAGTGTTGTCATCGTAGTTATTACTTGATTCACAAGTCCGGAGCTCCAACCAAACACCTCCCGAAGGCGCCGGAGGCGCCACTGCTGGCGCCGCTGTTGGCGGTGGAGCAGGTGGAGTAGTTGGTGGGACCGTTGCGGTGGTAACAGGGGGGGTTGGAATAGTGACAC
>JABEUL010000159.1 GCA_013044465.1 Acidimicrobiales bacterium | reverse complement strand
GTTTAAGCCCTAAAGCAACATGGCCCGATCACATTGTCGATTGCAAAAGGGCAATTCATTGGGCCAAGTCAAATATTGCCCAATACGGAGGAGACCCAAACAGAATTGCCATTGCAGGAGGTTCCGCGGGAGGACACTTGTGCGCCTTGGCGGCATTGAGTGCAAATGATCCTGATTTTCAACCGGGATTTGAAGATGCAGACACTACAGTTGCTGCAGCAGTGCCGATCTATGGCGTGCTTGATCTCACTGATTCTCTGGAGGCTGGAGTAGGGCAACTCACTCACCTACTCGAAAAGAATGTTTTTAAGAACAAGTTAAAGGACAATAGAGATTCCTGGGAGAAAGCATCGCCACTTTTTCGGATCTCGGAGGATATTCCGCCACTTTACGTAATCCAAGGAAAAAATGACACTCTTGTCCCCGTACAGATGGCTCGAGAGTTCGTGAGGGTTTGCAAAGACAAATCTCAAAGCCCAATTTGTTATGCAGAGATCAAGGAAGCCCAGCATGCTTTTGAGGTTTTTTGGTCGCCTAGAACCAGGTATGTGGTGGCCTCGATTTACAACTTTTTAAACGTTACATTGCAAAATGGTAAGTAGTTTCTCATAAAACCTGGTTAAAGGTGTTTAATTTTAGTTTCTTAGCGGTTACAATATTAGGAGTATATGAATAACCGAATGATTGGCATGGCCACAGTCAGTGGGATCGGGCTCGGAGGAATGGGTCTTTCTATTCAAGATAGACCCGATGAAAGCCAGGCTTTAAAAACCATACATGCGGCACTTGATGAAGGCATAACATTTATCGACACAGCCGATTGCTACTGTTTAGACTCGAAGCTCGAACACGGTCACAATGAACGACTAGTTGCAAAAGCCCTAGCCACTTGGTCAGGAGACCCCGACGCAATATTGGTTGGAACCAAGGGAGGAAAGCGTAAGCCTTCTTCGGGTCCTTGGCCAACTGATGGAAGGCCCGAATATATTAAAGAGGCTTGTGAGGCTAGCCTGAAATCTCTAGGAGTTGAGGCCATTGGGCTTTACCAACTTCACCAACCAGATCCAAACGTTCCTTATGCGGAATCACTGGGAGCTTTAAGTGAATTAATGACTGAAGGCAAAGTGTTGCAAGTGGGAATCTCTAATGTAACAATTGATCAGATTACCGAGGCAATGGCAGTGGTCCCAATTGTCAGTGTGCAAAATCAGCTTTCTCCAATTGATATGTCAGGCATGGATGTAGTCGAATACTGCACAATGTTTGGGGTAGCCTTTTTGGCATGGAGCCCGCTTGGAGGATTATCTAGAGCACAGAGCATTGGGGTTGAATTTCCTGCGTTGCAATACGTAGCTGGCACTCACGGATATACCCCGCAACAAGTCGCCCTTGCATGGCTTCTTGAGCTATCGCCCGTAGTGATTCCAATTCCATCGGCGAGACGACCAGAAACTATTACTTCAATAATTGAAGCTTGCGACATTGAACTTACCTTTGAAGATTTAGCAATGCTAAATGCCGGAATCCCAGAGCACCTTCTCGAAACTCCCGAGCCGGCTGAATCGGTAGCGGGATCGAACGACTCAAGTGAATAGTTATTTGATCTAGCTAAGTGCTAGATCAGCTTCTTCTTTTTGCATCCCCCATATCCGTTTTGCCAATTCAGCGTCAATTTTGGCTTGGTGATCCTCGGCATCCAACCTAGCTTTTTTCGGGCTCCACCTACCAGTCAGCAAGAAGATCGAAGGGACAAATATAACCTCGCCTGCCACACAGACCCACCACCATGTTTGCCACTGCCTCGGAGCACTTTTCTGCGCAGTTTCAACTTGAACTCCATAGGCTTCAAGATAGGAAAGGTCAGATTTAGGAACAGAACGCAAAGCTATTAAGTTTCCTAAGGCCTTATTCGAGCTTATATTTTGAGCCGCTGCAATTTCTTTAACTGCCTTTTCAATTGCAGAGAAGTCTTTTTGATTACTCTTTAAGGCTGCAAGTGTAGCCGGATCTATTGCTCTTGCAGTGGCTACTTGTGCAGGGTAGAGGGCCAAAATTGATTTTACCGTTGGGCCATAAGTAACAAGTGGTGTGACAGAAGTTAGAACGTAGGGAAGAATTAAAAATGATATAGATACGACCGCTCGAAGTATCCACCCCCATATGGCCAGTCCAGTTGCAACCAGTGCCGGGTTTCTGGCCTCAATTGTTTCTGAAAATGCTGTCATCCATGGTGAATACGCTACTCCACGGAATCCGGATAGAAATGCTGCAATCAAAACAAGCTCACCATATGAAGTGCTTGGGTGTGTCGCTCTAGTGGCAAAAATGATAGTCATGACTATTGCCCCGATTCCACCAATTAGCATGAATGGTTTTCTAACTTTAAACCTGTCTGAAATTATACCTACTGACACCACACACACCGCATCAGCCGCCCAGAACCAGTTAGAAATATCATTTCCTTGAGCTTCACTAAAGCCAAAAACCGATACAAAATAAATTACGAAAAATCCAACCGCTGCATAATAAATAAGCAAAAATAAAGCTATCGAAGTAGCTGGAACAAGGATATTAAGCTTCATCATCTGCTTCCAAGGCTTTTCAAGAATCTTGCCAATATCTATATCCTTGACTTTCATCTCCAAGAGTTTTCTGTCCCTAACCGAAACCATTAGCTGATCTCGCAAGTTGGGTGACAACTCCCGTAGAGTGAAAAGTGCAAAAACAAAAACAACAAGACCAACACTTCCTGTAATCATGTACTGGTCCTGCCAGGCATGTAAGTGCGGAAGAG
>JABEUL010000158.1 GCA_013044465.1 Acidimicrobiales bacterium | reverse complement strand
TCATGGCGGGTTAGGCTCGTTTCATAATGACAAACGGCCTAAATTTTGCAGGTTCAGTGACACAAATTAGCAGTACTGGTGAATCTGTGACTCTCGTGGACGAAACTACATTTTCAATTTCCAACACTACTGGAGATATTGTTCCCCAGGGAGCCTTTGGCCTATTTTTCCAGGACACCAGAGTTGTATCGCGCTGTGAACTGCTCATTAATGGGTCTAGGACTGAAAAACTAGCGGTTAACCAAGGTGAACCTTTCCACGCCACTTTCATTTCAAGATCAAAGCCCAACTCAAACCAGGCAGATTCGAACTTATTGATATTTAGGGATCGATATATCGGACGGGGAATGCGCGAAGATATCCGCATCCAGAATTTTGGCCAAGAAGCTGCTTATTGTTCAGTTGAGTTGTTCGTCGATGCGGATTTTGCCAATCTATTTGCCGTCAAGGAAGGTCGGGTAGATCCCCAAAGTTCAAAAAATCAAGGCGATATTGTAGTTTCTGTTGAAGGCTCCAAATTAGCATTTAGTTTTCAACGCGGTGCAACTAAGCGTGGCATCAGCATTTCTTCGTCAGTGCCTCCTAAGCTGGCTGAGGGTATTTTAAGTTTCGAGGTGGTTATTGCACACGGGGCAAGTTGGAGTGTCTGCATTGAAGTTGTGCCCCAAGTTGACGGAACACCAGTTGCCCTGCGCTACCCATGTGGCCAAAGTATCACTAAGGCCACTCCAACAGAGCGCATGGCTAAATGGAGAGAAAAGGTGCCTTTGGTTGACTCAGACGATGAAGGATTTGATTTTGTCGTGGCGAGATCTCTTGAGGACCTAGGTTCTCTCAGGATTTTTGATCCAGATTTTCCAGATAGGTCAGTTATTGCAGCAGGTGCTCCTTGGTTTATGACCGTTTTTGGCAGGGACTCTCTTTGGACTAGCTACATGGCTCTCATTGCAGATCCTGAACTGGCAAGAGGTGTTCTCATGACCTTGGCTCGTTTTCAAGGAACCGAAGTTGATCCAAGAAAGGATGAAGAACCAGGAAAAATACTGCATGAGATGAGATTCGGAGAGTCGGCATCTCTTTCACTTGGTGGGGGAAGCGTCTACTACGGTTCAGTCGATGCCACTCCATTGTTTGTAATGATGCTTGGGGAGTTAAGAAAGTGGGGATTAGCTACCGATCTAGTAGACGAGCTGCTTCCACATGCCGACAGAGCACTTGAATGGATCGAGAACTATGGAGATAGAGATGGCGACGGATTTGTTGAGTATTTAAGATCAACCGATAGAGGACTTGCAAATCAGGGGTGGAAAGACTCATTTGATGGAATTCGATATGCATCAGGGGAAATTGCCAGTGCCCCGATTGCATTATGCGAGGTGCAGGCATATACCTATGGCGCTTATTTGGCGCGTAGTCATTTTGCAATTGAAGCACAGGATCTTGTAACTGCACAAAAATATATAAGCGCTGCTGAAAGATTGAAAAATGATTTTAACGAAAAATTCTGGTTGGAAGAAAAAGGTTGGTTCGCAGTCGGCTTAGACGGAAATAAGAAGCCAATAGATTCACTTACATCTAATATTGGTCACTGTCTTTGGAGCGGGATAATTGATCAGGAAAAAGCAGGAATTATTGCCGATAAATTGCTTTCCGAGGAGATGTATACAGGCTGGGGTATTAGAACTTTGGCTTCAACTATGGGTGGCTACAATCCTGTAAGTTATCACTGTGGCTCAGTGTGGCCACATGACAACGCAATTATTGCAGCAGGCCTAAATCGATATGGTTTTGTTGAGCAATCCCACAAGATAATTGCTGGGCTTCTTCAAGCAGCAGAAGCCGACGATGGTCGACTTCCTGAACTATTTAGTGGTCTAGATAGAAAAGATTGCGCGGTATTGGTCGGCTATCCTACTTCTTGTTCTCCTCAAGCTTGGGCCTCAGCCGCCCCATTATTAGCCCTCCGGATACTTCTTCGGTTCGAACCATGGATCCCCCAGGGAAAACTATGGATATCTCCTGCACTTCCTGAAGGCATGACCAGACTAAGAGTCGATCGTATTCCACTGGCTGGATGTCAAATAAATATTGAAGTGGATGGTGATGATTTCAATGTCGAAGGACTTCCCGACTCGATCGAACTAGTGAAAAATCCAAGGGAACCCCACTCTTCGCTTAAGTCCACTATTAATTGACTCTGAAGGGTAAATACACAAAGTTAATAGAGACCCTTGGATTTTTGGATTGCCAAATATTGTCGTCTAAGTAGGGTCGCAAACTAATCTAGGTCTACTTATTTATTTTGCGACAAAACAAGCCAAAATATTCGGGTAATTAAGTTAAACTCGATTTCAATTACCAGCCGCGCTCAATCCATTCGTCCAAGTGGGGAATTTCCTCCCTTAGGTAAGTAGATTTTCCATGTCCTGGCAAAACAAGGGTGTCAGCGGAATAGCTCTGAAAAATCCGAGTAGTAATGGACTTTATAATTGTTTTGAAATCGCCACCAGGAAATGATGTATTTCCAGGTCCTCCTGGGAACAAAGTGTCTCCAGAGAACAAAACATGGGTGCCTTTGAGGTGAAAACAAACCGAACCCAAGGTGTGGCCAGGGGTGTGTATTGCTTGGATTTCTAAATCTCCGCATTTATAGATTGCCTCATCTTGAATTATTAAGTCGTATGAGGAAAGCATCGAAGAATCTTCCTTGGAGATAGCTACTTCAATTCCAATTTCTCGCAATTGTGGAACGGCCTGAATGTGGTCATGGTGACCGTGGGTTTCAACTACATGTTTTACATTAAGCGTTGTACACAGCTCCAGCAGCTTTTCGTGTTCATCGGCGGCATCTATTAAGAGTGACTCTCCGGTTCGTTTACAGCGAACAATGTATACATTATTTGCTAGCGGGCCCACAACCAGATGATGGATTTGTGAACCAGAATCTTCATAAATTACTTGACTTAGTGTCATGGATAGATTTTAGGTGAATTTGAACCCGTCGTGAAAGGCACCAGCGGAGGAGTAAGGCTAGAAGTAGTGGGGAGGTTATTTGCAATATTAGCAATCTGAGGGAGCAATAGATTGGCAACCCAAACAAACCCTAATGAAGTGAAGTGAATGCCATCGTCTGACCTTATCGGAATACCGTCAATAACCCTTTGATAATTTCCGTCAGGCGAAAGTTCTGATTCAAGATCAATTAATGATGCTTTGCCCGTACTTGCTGATGCTGCTTCGGATTCAAGTTTATTAAATATCATTATCCGATTTGGATCGTCTTCTGA
>JABEUL010000157.1 GCA_013044465.1 Acidimicrobiales bacterium | reverse complement strand
GTTCCCCAAAGTGCCCACCCACGATCTCGGCCAGATTTATTCTACTGTGGTCCGACTTGACTGCACTTCGGAGCCAGATCACCAGACCATAAAAACTGTTGAAATCATACCCGAGTTAGATGCATGTGTAGGGCGCAGCTCCCACTTCATATATGAAAACCGGATTTACAAAGACGTTGGAAACGCCGGATTCCAAAATAGGTTGTACCTCCCAAAGCCTTATTAGTAGAGCCTTAATTTTTAGGCGACTACTGAAAGGAAAGAAATGCCAGCGAGGGAATCCATACGAAATGCCCAAAAACTAATTGCCACCTTAGATGGAAAACACAGCCGAGCAAAGGCTGGATTAGAGCTAACACAAGCTAAAAGGGCACATGCAATTGAGAACCTTGACCGCCTGGTGGCACAAGCTCAGTCCCAGGTGAATAAATCAATTGTCGATATGGCTGATGTTGTCGGAGTTGAGCTGACTGCAAGCTTGCTCGACTTAGAGAGCTCGTATGTTCAGAAATTGGTCAAAACTATCAAACCTTCTGGTAATGGCACTAAATCTATTTAAATTTCAAATCGTTGGTCTAGAGAAAGGGGAGTCATGACTGCATCAGGTTATATTCCCCTCCGTATTGATCTCCCAGATCTACTTGGAAAACCTATGGGGCGAAAAGACGGACACTATCTAAGTGCTCTTGGTGTTGGTGTCAGGCTTGCTGAAGTCGTGGATTGGCGGACAAATAGGCTTGACGAGTTCTCCTCAGTTGCTTTTGCAAAAGACCAGCATATGAATTGGCGGCGATTTCGAAAAGCTCTTGGATATCTCACAAATTCAGGATTAGCGAAAGTAAACCTGAAACCATTTAATTTTGGTACTGCAGAGCTAGCTTCTAGAGAAAATCCAAAGAGTCTCCTACATGATCAAAGCCGAGTGAAAGAGCAATTTGTAGCTCTTTCAAGAGGCTCTCTACAAGGCATTGCTTCTGAGCACTGTCTCTCTTGGGTTGCTAGCTCCCTATTGGTTGCCCTGCTCCTCTTAGTTGACCACAGAAGTGCTCAACTGGATGATGATTGGACTAAGACCCGTTTAAGTGACCATTTTGGCATTGGGTGGCGGCGACTCTCTAGCGGTCTGAATGAACTAGATCAGGCAGGACTGATCCAGTTCCAGGTAAGGAGAGGGAAGAATATGAGCCTCACCCTTCTTGCAAGAGACGCACTGGTCGCAATTACGGCACCTCCCATTCCAAAACGTCACGAAAGACGCCAAATACTTAGAGATTCAACAAAGGGTACAGGAGTATCAGAGGAAACTTGTCAAAAGATTCTCAGCCATTATGGAGTTTCAGGAACTCCATCTCGAGCACTAGTTCGGGCTATTGGCGAGGCTCTTGCAATGGGTATAAGTCCTCATGAGATAATTGAGCGAATGGTTGCAAGAGGAAGTCTCACAAAGGCAAATGATCCTATGGCAGTTTTGGTTAGTCGTGCTCGCCAGATAGTCGTGGAGATTACTGATTCAAGGCAACAAATTGAGAAAAGACAGCTCCAAGAAAAAGAATCAGCTAAGGCACTTTTAGATCAAAAAGAGTTAGAGGAATTGAAGCTCGCCATTTACCAAGATGAAAGTCGATGGTTAGCTTCTGTTATAGAAGTTATACCAGATGTTTCAAAACTTAATATTTCCCCCTTGGTTTCATCTAACCCAAGACTCCTTGCCGCCCACATTCACTCCAGATGTTCAGAATTGATTACTCAGTTCCCAGAACTTGATCCTACGGAGCTCATTCAAAAATGGATTAATAAACCATCTGAGCTAGAGTCCGTGGACGTATCCGGAGTAAATCACTCAGTGACCGGCGATGTACAACCTGGAGCTATTCCGAGAAGTCGAGCAGGACCGACACTCGTTGAAAAACTCCGTCAAACAAGAAACTAATTAAACTCGAGAGGATCGAGTTCCTTTTTCGCGCCCAGACTTCAAGACTTTCCCAATCTCAACGAATACTTTTAGTTATATGAACTAGTTTTTCTTTCGATCTAACATTTTCCTCCAATAATCAAACAAGAGGAGCTCTCTTTCCTTTTCTATCTGCGCTTTTGCAATCGATATCTTTCTTCTTGCAATTGGCATCTGCCGAACTGCAATCGTGTGAACCTCCTGCCAGGGACTATGGGCTCTAAAGATATTTAAGATGTTGAATATCCCCCCTACCCCCAACTATGGAGAACATCTGCAAGTATTAAGCGACTGGCGGGTAAATGAAGTTCGAAAACTGAATGCAGCTTGATGAATCTGCAAGTACCAACTTTCAAGAAATGGAAGGCCACCTTACGGTGATTACAGTTGAATCGAGTTCTGCCCTCCATGAATGGCTTACGCCTTGGCCCCACATTACGTAATCCCCCTCATTTTCTAACACGTAGCTCTCAGAATCAAGATTTATGTGGAATTTGCCTTGGATGAGGAGCAGCACTGTTGTTCGGTACTCTTCATCAACCCATGAAGCTCTCTTATCACCTGCAGGGTGGGCACCCCATTTGATCTCGACTTCGTTAGAGTGCCTCACGTCATCTTGTTCCATGAAGTGGCCAACTATCCAGCCTCGGTGATCAAGTCCCTCTTTATTTGCATTTCCAAAGTGTTTTGATTGGTTGTTCATTTATTTACTCCAATTCTTGGCAAGTCTATTTTGCCAGGTGAAATTTGTGAGAGCCTTTGAACTCCCTCCATAAAAGCGAAAAGACCCTCGTTGTTCCATCCCGGATCATTTACAAGATTTGCTAGTCCATCTGCATCGTGTGACGAGTATCTTCTGAGCCTCTGTGTCTCCCAGTTTGCTTCTAGCATGTGACCGTAATTAGTCCACCAAGTTGAGTCATGAATTACGATTAGTGATGCAAACTCAAAATTGCCGCTGACCATATTTATCCCAAATCCAGTACATTCCATCTGCCAGGCCTCGGGATGGGCCTTGAGCCAGCCCATTGGTTCTGAGCAATTTAGGGGATGAAGTGGCGCTGCTTGCCTTTTAGAATCAGAAGTGAGTTGCTCAAGATCGGGTCTTCCAAATAGCTCCTCTTCCATCTCCCGCTCCAGAGTCGTGGAAATTCTCACCTCGCTATATGGATCTGTTATTGGCTGGTGGAATGCCTTTGGTATTACTGCTAGCGTTCCAGCTGCATTCAGTACCCGATCTGACCTTTCTTGGATAAGCAACTGGTATTGATTACCGTCTGAAATTGCCACGAGACCAGCCGTGCCACCTACGCAGTTCCTCTTGTCGAATGAAAGTGCTGCTTCATAATTGCTCAGCCATGCATCACGCAGTTGACAGTTATTTTTTTTTGAAGCCCTATTTCCGCCTTCAATTGATGCAATTAGTTCAGATTCCAAAAGATCGCTTGTCATTGAATAGCTTGCGAACTCTGAACATTCAAAGCTCGCTTGTATGGAACTCGAATCCAGATTTATCTCGGTCAGTCGATAGAGGGGATTATTAACTAACACCGTCTCGGATAACTCAATCGAAGCTAAGCGTTTTAGAGCACATTCAGCTTGATAGTCACTAAGTCGTGTTTGCATTTCTCCTTCAAACCTAGGAGCACTACATTTCTCTCTTTCACCTCCTAGTGGAACTGAAAGACCTATCCACGAAGGTTTCGTATAGATGCTTGTCGCCAATAAAGACTCGCCAACTCTAATCTCGTAAAGATCAGTTCCTCCGTAGTAGTCGGCAATTGCTGATGCAACTTCTGCTCTTCCGATTCTGGAGCGTACGAAAGCGTTTGATGCCCTTTCACCTGGAGTTACCGAAAGAATTCGTTGCTTCTCCCCACTTATTATTCCAAAACCATCCTCAAAGCAAATTCCTGAATGATTGATTACCCAGTTAAAGAACTCGTGTGTTCGAAGTTCAATGTTCTCTGGGGATTCCACTGATTGATTTGTTCCATAAGAAGTTACATGACGAATGTCAAGACTTAAAAGCGTTTCAATCGAGTGACCAAATTCTGCTTCAACAACTCTGATATTTACAGGCCTAGCACCACTCAGCGATGTCACATCACCACCGAGCCACCGTCTGAATTGACGCTCCGAAAGTGCAAATCCATTCTCGCCCCTTGATTCTGCACGACGGTGAAGCTTCACCAAAGCCTCTTCAACGGTAAGTCGTCTTTCCCTAACGAGGTTCTTCAAAAGTGTGGTTTCCGGACTTGCTCCAACCTCAGACATTTGAAAATCCTAGCAATTCTGACCTCATGTCAGGCTAATGGCCACGAGATGACCTACTTATGACCTTCCAATTTCACCCTAAGAAAGCTGACGATCCATAAGTGACTTTAACTACCCCTACAACTTACAAAAACGAGCCTCTCCAAATTGCTTCCCGAATACAGCCGGGAAGACGAAATGAAATGAGGCCTGAAGAATTTCTCCCGAAAATTCTCGATCAACTAGACAGTACCTACTTTCCTAGCTGGTCATTCTCAACTTGGTACAACATCTTGTGCTATCCCGACCTAAATGACTACGCCAAAATGAGAACTAAAAAATTGGGCCGAGCAAGAGATCAGATCATTAGCCAAAGAGAAGTCTTAAATCTTGTGGAATGGGCTGGGAGTAAAAGAACTAGATCTCCAATAGCTTCAGTTGCAGGTGCATTGGTAGCGCTCCAAGAAATTAGGGAAAACTCAAGTGGAAGGGTTGACTTAGAAGAGTCAATGAGTTTACTGACCGCTGCAGTGATATCAGCGAAACCACCAAGGGTACTCCCACCTCGGAAAAGACGTACTCATTTGAATCGGGATCCTGATCTGGTGGTTGGCCTAGGAGATGGAGAAGCAGTAACTGAGAATTCCAAACTTGCTCCAACAGTTGAGAAACTACTTCATATCTCTGGGGCCCCAAGAGATTCGACTTTACAAAAAAGAGCAGAGAATTCAGTAGTTCAATGTGGAGATTGGTGGATTAAACATCCAGGCCCAACAGAATATCTTGATGATTTGCCTGCATTGCCTGGCGTCATACCAGCTTCTCGATTAAAAGAAGCAGAGCGACTAACGACACATCTAACTGACACTGAGTTGATGGGATTGGTAGCTGGACCTAGACCAGGTACTAAACGACCTTGCCAGCTAGCTTGGCAGCGAGGTCTCACATTTTGGGTAGCTGTAGAACTTGCATCTTCAAAAGAAGTCTCAATACCAACAGACACTATCCGTTGGTGGCGTTCTCAAGTATCACTTTTAAATCACACTAGTGATGAAACTATAGACCTATCGCTTTATCCAATAGAAAACTCACCTAAATAAATTGAGTTTGGTATTAAAAAATAATCACTTTTTGTTTGCTACCATCAATGACGTGAAAATTTTCGGGTGGGTAAAAATAGGTTGTACCTCCCAAAACCTATAAGTGAGATGATAAATATTAAATTCACACTTACACAACTTAACCATGGCCACCTCGATCACAGAAAGGGAATGATTTTCAAGCTCCAACTGCTCCAATCTCGATTGAAGTCCAGGTTGCTAATTGGCGGTCAGTCCCGTTCCATGGTCGGTGATTGCAATTAAAAATAATACCTTCGCAATTTGTCTGTTGTCCTTTGTGGCCTCAGCTCTAGCTATTTCAGCCATTTTAGGTATTTGCATAGTTGGTGGAACTATTCAGGAGTCTTCATGGTCTGCAGTCGAGGAAACCCAGCTTTTGAGCCAGGAGATTTGTGTGCTCTCTGGAAACATCACTGGTCTAAATCAGGAACAGTCATACAATGCAAATGCGATCGTGACTGCTTCAATGTCAGCATCTGGTGAAAACATCAGAGCTGCTCAGATTTCTGTGATGGCTGGGATACTTGAGAGTTCCTTGAGCAATCAACTCAGTAATTTAACGGTTGGCATTGGAATATATAAGGATTTTCCAGCTAATGGCAACACCACCATTGCCGAACTTATGGATCCCGTTTATTCAACGATTCTTTTTACTCAAAAACTAGTTGCAGTTCCAAAGTGGCAGGTCATGTTTCCCTGGGATGCTGCTCAAATCGTTGAGCCTTCCCTTGTAGGCATAGTTTCAAATTTTGACCCGTATTGGAAACTATCAGGGCTAGTTGTAAGTGCAGTACTTGCAAATGGAAACAAACGAGGTGCATGTGGACAAGGAATCGGGAGCGTTGCTAACTCGTCGACAACTCACGGTCTCCCAAAGTCCTATTCGACTCCATCAAACATTTCGAAAGATCATTTAATTGCAGTCAACTTCGCCTTATCAGAGCTAGGTAAACCCTATTCGTGGGGAAGCTTAGGTCCGAACTCGTTCGATGCACCTGGTCTTGTGGAAGCTGCTTGGGGCGCAGCTGGTATTGAATTTAAAGCTAGCGTCACCCAAGAATCTCAACTTGGCGTCAGTGTAAAACTCAGCCAGCTTGAGCCTGGTGACCTTGTATTTACAAAAGGTGCTGATTCCAAGAGTCAACCAAACGACTCTCATGTCGGCATTTATCTTGGGAACAACCTAGTTGTCTCAGCAATCAATCCTCACTATGGAATTGCAGTCCAGTCGTGGGGCGAGTTCGTCTCTGGTGGCGTAAGCGCATTGCGTGATCCGGCACCGGGCGAGTAACAACAAATGAAAGGAAAATAATTATGTTCAAACTATTAGGAGCTATCAACGTGACTCCAAATAGCACGGCACTACCAGGAATAGCGGAGCTAGAAAGTATCGTTGGAGCGTTATTGACAATAGGGCTTGTCGCATCTTTAGCAGGACTTGCAATAAGTGCTGCAGTATGGGCTGTTGGGAATCACTCAACTAATCCTGTGCTTGCAGGACATGGAAAGACTGGCGTCTTGGTTGCCTTTATCGCAGCAGCACTAACTGGTGGTGCTGTGACACTAATCAACTTCTTCGCAGCAGCGGGTGGAAAACTGTGAAAAGTAAAAGGATTCTAATCTTTTTCGTCTCAGTATTTGCTTTGCTAATAGTCTCTGTACTTGTGGCAGCTTCCCTTGCCACAAGTGGTGGAAGCAGTTCTGCAACCCTGACAAAGTCCCAGACTACAAAGTCAACTACCCAAAGCCATTCGACGTTCGAGATGGTCGCACCTGAAACTACTGTGCCTCAAGACACACCAGTGCAGCAACAGTACGACCAAGGATTCGAAAACAGCTTCGCAAATAATATGAATCAGTTCTACACAGCTGAACATATAAATCTGCCCTCACCCGAGATCCAAGGCAATTGGCCCAACCTATCCAACTCTAACTCTGCTTCGACTTGGACCACCGAGTTTATTAAGGGGCTTTTGGATATCAATTTTCAAAGCCAAACACGAATTCAGCTTGGAAATTGGCTCGTTGCTGAGGAGGCTCCCAACCTACTTCCCGGCTGGCCCGTAACTTTGCAAGATAAGGCGCTCTATACATCAGTCCTTTATCCCGGTGCAACCGGCCAGACTTCTCCAATTCCATCTGCAAGTACATGGAAGATTGACTCGAGCCAAGGTGTCAGTTGGTCAGTTTCTGGTTTAAATGTAACAACTGATAGCACTTGGCAATCAATGGTCGATGCAGGATGGCAACCAAGGGATGTGCGAATGACAACCGAGGATGTTTCCGGAGTATTGAAAATCACAGATAGTACGACTAGTTCAAATCATTACTTCACACTCACAATTGTCGTTGGTTCTGCTCTTTGGCACCAGGGATATGGGACTGTGCTAATCGGTGCTTGGACGGTGGCATAAATGAGCTGTCAAGTGTGGCTTCCGACAAGCTGGCAAAACTGTGCTGGTGCAGTAGCCAAATCTGTTGCAGGGGACGCCTTCCAATCTATTGCAGCATCCTTTGGTCAGGCCGCCCAAAGTGCGGTTAATTGGTTGTGGACTCAGATAGATTCGGCAACTGCTGTAAATCTCGGCGGGACTGCATTCAATCTTGAGCTAGGTATCGTTATGGCAATTACAGGAGTCGTAGCAGTTGGACTTTTTGTGCTCCAAGTCCTTAAAAGTGCACTCAAAAGAGAACCAGGTGGGCTAGGTCGTGCAGTCAAAGGTCTCTTTATTGCCTTTATTGGTGGTGGCCTGGCAATAGCTGTTGTAAATATAATGCTTTCAGTAACGGACCAATTATCTAATGGAATCGTTGAAATGGCTACTGGAACTAATGTGGTTGGGCTTGGTCATCTATTGCTTGACACGACATCACTGGGAGCAATGAGTGGAAGTCCCGGAATTCTACTTACATTGTCACTAGCAGTGATTGCAGCTACAGCAATTGTCTATGCAGCTCTCGTAGTTAGAAAAGTACTTCTTGTGATCACGGCAGTATTTGCACCATTGGCGTTCGCTGGATCCTTGGCGGATGTGACCACTTCTTGGACACGGCGTTGGATAGAGACTACAGCAGCGCTCATTGTGAGCAAGCTGATTCTAGTTCTCATTTTCCTAACTGGTTATGGAATGTTAATTGACGGAGTTGGCCAGACCAACTCTGGGACAACCCAGCATATAACGCAGATGGTTTCTGGAATATTGGTTCTTGCACTCGCTGGATTCTCACCATGGCTAGCACTAAAAGTTGTTCACTTTACCGGGGACCATGCTCAACAGCTTCACTCACTTGGCACTTCTGCAGTTGGTGGAATTGCAACTGGACAGAGATATGCAAAAAAAGCTACTCCTTATGTGAAAACTGCAGTGGCTACTGCTGGTGGGCCTGGAGCAGTTGGGGCTTCTGGAATATCAACTTCAAAAAATTCAGGAACCAATTCCCTCGCCTCGGGAGTTTCAGCACCAGTTGCGGGTCTTCGAGCAGCTCGAGGGAACAATTCCGGTCAGGCTCCTTCAGCATCTGGACCTAGTTCAACTGATGTTGC
>JABEUL010000156.1 GCA_013044465.1 Acidimicrobiales bacterium | reverse complement strand
TTTGCAAAGAATATGGCCTACCATTACGCCAAAGTAACAAATGCTCCGACTGAAGGATCAAACAACTTAATCAAGAGAATCAAAAGAATAGGCTTTGGTTTTAAAAACTTTAGTAATAATAGGATCCGAGCTTTACTTTATGCCGGGAAACCAAACTGGAGAGTGCTTGACTCAATAGTCGTTACCTAAAACTACCCATTAGGACTGGCTTACTCCGCAGAAAACGGAAGAGCCTATAAACTCGTAATCCCCAGACCCCTTCACTTCCGTTTGGTTCCCTTCATAATGGAGTGCTAGCTCGTTGTAGGGATGGTAGTAGGGATAAACTTTTGATATACAGGAAAGCCGATCCTCTCGGACCGGCTCTGACCTGCTTTTTTTTAAGTGGCGGGGGTTGGATTTGAACCAACGACCTTCGGGTTATGAGCCCGACGAGCTACCATACTGCTCCACCCCGCGCTGACTTAACCATTATATCATTAAGTTCCCACTGCTATTTCAGCGAAATCCTGTAATCCAGCCTATTGGGATAGGTGGATTAGCTCAACATCCACGGATTGTGCCGCTAAAGGCGGATTTCATAAGGCTTTAGATCCAGAATAAAATTGGACTTAAACCATGGGATTGAAGAAGTTATGCCCATGAAATTCTAGACAATGTAGAGATAAACACCTGAAATATCAACCACCAAATCCGTGCTGCTTACCGGGCTCTGGAATGAAATCCCCTCAATTGTCCCGCGGTTAATCGATGCAGTTATTGAATTCGGGATCGTTTGTCCCGGAGACCAGTTCAAGCAACTGGTGCCGGGATCCGTTGTTCCAATTGGATACTGTGAGAGAAACCCAGCTGCCGAGGTATTTGTAGCTGTTACATTAGCAACAACCGATATTAAGGAAAATCCGTAAATCTGACCGGCCCCGACGACCTGAACATTTAACGTATTCCCGGGAGTTATTGCTAAGTCCTGTGTTCCATAATCGTTGCACTGATTGGGTGAGTAGTTGATTCTAGTGTCACAAATTCTCTCCGGAGAGTAAGGCATAAATAGTCCTCCTGGGGTGCCAGTCGCTGTGCTATTTGAGAACCACCCACTAACGTCTACTATTACATCAGCGTTTCCCTTGAAGTTGTAAATATTAATATCTCCAGTTGAGCTGAGTGGAACTATAACTTGATTAGCTATCGTATCTCCGGCACTCCAGTTCAAATTGGAAACTAGTGGCATAGTAGAACCTGCCGGATAAACAGTTAGGTAACTAGAGGCAGTCGTATTAGCAACTGTCACGTTTAAGACAACATCTTGTGCCCCAGTGCTACTCACTCCGCCATATCCCGCTACAGCAACCGACAAAGTTCCATTGGGTCCCAGTGTTCCATTTCCATTTGAATTGCACTGGTTCGATGACATTGTAGATCTCGTGTCACAGATACGAGCAGGCGTGACGGAATGAAACTGTCCTTGCGGAGATGGCGCGGAATTTGGACCATAGTAGCCCTGGATATCAACTACAACATCTGTCGAACCAAATGCGTTAGTTAAATTAATAGAACCGTCAGGTCCTAAAGCGACAGTTACAGAATTTGCAATAGTTTGACCGGCTATCCAGTTCAGATTTGAGGCCAATGGAAGAGTGCTTTGTGAGGGATAAACGGTCAAAAAGCTTGACGCAGTGGTATCTGTCACAGTTACATTTAGTACAACCGCTGTTGCTCCGGTAGATGGAACTCCTGCAACACCTGCGATCTGAAGATCGATCGTAGATCCGGCATTTAACGTCCCTGCTTGCGTCCCGTTTGAATTACATGGATTTGCTGGGAAGGGAGCACCTAGTCGCGTGTCGCAGATTCTGGTCGGCGAGATACTTTGGAATGGCTCGGCGGGAGGAGTCTCAATGCCGACATATATATTGCCTAAGTTGTCCGTGCCGTAGCAAGTAGTAGGGCCGGTGCAGTAGATGGAATTAAGGGGTCCATTGGAAGTTACTTGATTGGTAGTCCAAGAAATTGGTGCTGTGATTGATGAAGTGGAGTGGACAATCCCACCTAGATCAGAAAAATAACAGGTGGTGGAACTTGGACAACTTAGCGAAGTTATCGAGGCAGAACCGAGTGAAAATGATGACCAAGCGGAAGCTCCCCCTGTTGGATCAATAGACACCAATACATTTCCAGAGTAGTCAGCGGCAACACACATTGCAATTGACACACAGTCAATCGATGTAATGGTATTGGTTCCATCTACGTCCATCGGTATCCAGGTAGACGAGAGAACAGTAGGTGTTGTGTTATAGAAAATACTTCCGCTGGAATCAACAGCCAAACATAAAGTGCTGCTCGGACAGGAGATACCACTTACTGACACCGCACCTTCAATGTCTTGAACACTCCAAGATGATGCCACTTCGGGATTATTTGATACTAAAACATTTCCCACATTGTCTGTTGCTGCACAGAAAGTTGAAGAAACACAAGTAACCGATGTCACATCGTAGACGCCATCTATATTTTCTGCTGTCCAGTTTGCTGCCTTGGGAGAGTTGGAATACAAGAAGTTCCCTAAGTTGTCACTTCCGACGCAGAAGCTGGGAGAGGGGCATTGCAGGCTGGTAATAGTGTTGGTCCCATCAATATTTGTGGTCACCCAAGACGGTGCTCCCAAAATGGGGTTAGCAGAGTATCCTATATCTCCAGCATCATCACCAAATAGACAGCTTCCACCACTATCGCAGGTGAAAGCGGTCAACTTATCTTTCCCATCAAGAGCATACTTTGGCCAAGCTGAGACTCCTCCAGTTGGGTTTGTGGAGGTAAAGATATCTCCGATTTGATCTCCTAAAATACAAAACCCACTTGAGAGACAATCCGAAGCTGTGATCGGGATGAAATTGATTAAAGTGGTAGCGCTCCACTGGGTGAATGCCAAGTCAGTTGTTACAAAAATAGATCCAAAATTGTTTGTGGCTACGCAGTGATTTGAGCTACAACTCAGTGACTCTATTGAATTGCCATTTGGGAGACTAATTTTTTGCCAAGTAGAACTATTGGGCGTGGTAGAAACAAGTACATTCCCGCCACTATCACCAGCCACACATTGAGTAGTGGAAGTACATGATATCGCCGTTATCAGATTTGTAGCATCTACACTTGCAGATGACCAAGTAGTCATTCCTGCATTTGTCGAGTGAAGAATGTTTCCGGCATCATCACCTGCAAAACATTGTGAAATACTCGGACAGGACAAAGAAAGAATGGAATCACTCCCATCAACATTTGTCGAAACCCAGGTTCCAATGCTGGTTGGATTACTCGAGACCAATATATCTCCACTTGAATCTGTGACCAAGCATAAATTAGTTGATGGGCAACTGACCGCATTTAGGGGAGATGTAGCACCACTGGCAGTTACGTAGAAAGAGGTAGTGGGACCAGGATTACTGATGATTACAATATTCCCCTTAGAATCTATGGCTAAGCACCATGCGGCACTAACACAAGTTACGGAATTGATGGAAGTGCCAGGATCGACACTTGATATCTTCCAACTACTTGGAACAACCGAATTGGTAGACACCAATACATTTCCCTCTGCATCAACAGCCACACAAGTACTTGGGGTTGTCGGAATGCAAGAAATTCCATTTAATTGAATGCCACCTGTATTTTGCGATTGATGATCTACAAAGGAACTTGTCCAACGGAGCGATGTCTGGAGTGCTTGAGCAACTCTTGTGGCATTGTTCAATTCAAGGATTGTAAAAAGCGAAGTTAATATCAGCAAAGATGCAATCAAAGCAGATATGCGGATTATTCTAATTTGAAATTGCTTTCTAGTACCATGCATAAATTAAAAACTAGCGCAATTGAGAGGCCATTTTGTGGCCAGCCTAAAAAATTTTAGGTGTTGTATCGGGAATTGTGCTGGCGAGTGAGAAAAAAAGGACAGCTCAACAGGCGCGAAGTTCCAGTAATTAGGTATTATCTCTTTAATGAAGCTAAAGCTAGCAAAACCATCTCAAAAGAGATTGGGTTTTTTTATGCTTTTACTAATTTCCGCACTGGCAATAGCAGCTACTCTCGGTAGTCCCACTTTTGGTTTATTGAGTTCAAAACCAGCGACTAGTGGGAGTTCTTCGAACTTTACCTTTCGAGCTACTGGTTTTTTCCACACCGCATTTGACGGCAAGAGGTGGTGGATAGTGACTCCTGATGGCCACCCCTTTTATATTTCAGGTGTTGATCATGTTGATCCCGCACCTGATGTCGACAGGGTGACCAACCAGTGCCCTTACTGCATTGCTATTGCTTCATAGTATCCAAATGATCAGGCCTGGGCATTAGATACGGTGTCGAGGCTTAGGAAGTGGGGTTTCAACTCATTGGGCGCTTGGTCTAATACTTCTTTATTGGGATCAATGATGCCATACACGGAACTATTGGGAATGGCAAGTGGGAACGACTGGTTTGCTCCAAGTTTTGTTACCAACGCCTACCAAGTAGCGCAGATCTCAGTTGCCCCTCTCAAAAATGACCCAAATTTAATAGGATATTTCACTGACTCAGAACTGAGATGGGGCCCCTACTGGACCGATCAGCATACTCTTTTGGATAGCTACCTTCAGCTTCCGGTGGGATCTCCTGGGAGGGCAGTTGCCGAAGAATATATTCATAATCCAAACGGATTTCTAAGTGCTCTTGCAACCAGATACTTTTCAGTCACTACTGCTGCAATTAGATCAGTTGACCCTAATCACATGATATTGGGCGTCAAAATGCTTGCTCAGTTAACTACTCCAGCAGTACTTGAAGCAGCTGCACCGTATGTAGATTTATTTAGCATCGATGACTACGCACTGATTGGTGGGCTTTCTAACTATGTAAAATCATCATGGAGTCCATACCTAAACGTAGATGGCAATCTGAGTCTTTTCTATAAGTATCTTCACAAACCAATAATGGTAGCGGAGTATTCATTTAGAGGCGCTGGAGGACTAGCTCCCAACACCTGGCCGCCAATTTATCCGACTTATCCAAATCAGCAGGACAAAGCGCAAGCATATGAATCTTATATTAAGGGAATTTACGCCTCACCTTGGGTGGTAGGGGATCAGTGGTTTGAATTTGTTGACGAACCGGTTAACGGGCGATTTGACGGTGAGAACTCAAACTTTGGACTAGTTTCAACTTTAAATGTACCCTGTAGTGATCTTGTCAATGCCATGACTGTCATGCATTCTCAAGCCCCCACTGTGCTGGCAGGAACTCCATCCCCCTGTTGGTCAGATGAACAAACTGGGTTCGGAAATCAGGTCAAATGCTTGCTTTATGCAAATAGTTGCCCTACAAATGTATCTTCCCCTTCGTCAGTATGGCCTTATTGCACAAACTCAACCACTAAATCCACAATTGGGTAGAACCAGTTTGAACCTTACAAGTGGGCACAATGAAGTGGCACAACCACGCTTTTTGCATTTTGCTCAATTTTAACCTCTTTACTTTTTCGCTCCATTAGAAGTCATTTCCACGGAGTGGACGGCTCTTTCGAATGGCTAAGGTCCATGCTTCATTCTCAGTCCAGCCCAAGTAACCAAAATGCGTAAGTAAGCTTGCAAGCATTTGGTACTTAAAAGATATCAATCATGAGCCAAAACTTTAGAAGACTGAAGGATTTCTAATTTGGCAACCATGGGTCGATTCCGCGTGTAAGAATTCAGCTATGACTGTGTCGCTTTCTAGGAGGATGTGGGTACTGCTTGAGAGTATTCATGCATTAACCTATTTTGCCCCTGAAGCAAGCGAGATCTATTCTACAGTTGGTCTTCGAGGATTTTGGCGAGGGTATTTTGCCGGAAGAAGTGCTCCGCTTGGCAATCCTGGAGCAAAACTAGTTACTGCCACCTTTTACAACTTTGCACCCTCAATGGTGGAACGAGCAATACCAGAGGTGTGGGAGTATGCTTCTCCTGAAGAGGCTATTGAGGCTAGAACTGATGGTGCCAGTCGAGCCCTTGAGCGAATTATTGGGGGTTCAATTGATTTGGAAAGCATCCAAAGAGCTGCAAAGCTATTGTGGAAAGGTCTAGATGGGATCGATGTCTCGGGGAGACCATTGGGTGGCGCTAATCTTGAACTGAATAGGCCCCAGGATCCACTGGATCTTATCTGGCTGGGCGCCACCGTCTACAGAGAGTTCAGAGGTGATGGCCATGTGGCGACACTTTTGAACGCAGGGATTGATGGATGTCAAGCTCACGTGACATTTGCAGCCACTGGAAACGTGGTTAGATCTGTACTACAGCCTGTCAGGGGTTGGAGTGACAACCAATGGGAAAAGGCAGAGGATGATTTGAAATCTAGGGGGCTTTTGGATCAAAGTGGTCGTCGAACAGAAAAGCTTGTTGGACTTAGGGAGCAGATCGAAGACAATACGGACGAACTTTCCATGCAACCTTGGGAAGAACTTGGCAATAGGGGGAGTGAGGAGTTGATGAGACTATTGATCCCCATTAGCAGGACAATTGTAGAGTCCAAGACTATTCCGTCGGTCAATCCAATTGGCCTGCCCCCAGCTTAGGCAGGCTTGAGATCTTGTACTTTTTGGTAGTGGAATTTTAAAAAACTTTGAGAAATTCACTATTTCATGACCATGCTGGGACTTCTTCCGAGTAATGTCACAGTTATGGATATTGGATTTCACACTGTAGATTTTTCATGGGCAAAAGATGAGAGGGAGTATGGCCCAACTCTAGCTAAAGCGGCTCAAATTGCAGAAGATTCAGGAATTAGCTTATTGACATTTATGGATCACTACTTCCAAATGGAGATGCTTGCACCGCACACGGAGCCAATGCTTGAAGGGTACACTTCTCTTGGCTTTTTAGCAGGCGTGACCAAGAAAATCAACTTGGGTCTTCTTGTCACTGGTGTAACTTACAGAAATCCCGGATTGCTGGCAAAAATCGTAACTACTTTGGATATCTTAAGTGGCGGAAGGGCAATGCTCGGCATTGGTGCAGCTTGGTACGAGAGAGAACACTTAGGTCTTGGTGTCAATTTCCCCCCAGTAGCGGAACGCTTTTCTAGGCTAGAAGAGACGCTTGAAATATGTCTTCAAATGTGGAGCGAAAACGATGGCCAATATCAGGGAAAGTACTTTAATCTAGAAGAGACAATTTGTCATCCTCGGCCGATCTCGAGCCCGCATCCCAAAATTCTCATAGGTGGCTCTGGGGAGAAAAAGACTCTAAAACTCGTGGCCAAATATGCAGATGCCTGTAATTTGTTTGGATCTTCGCCCCAAGATGTTTCACATAAATTGGACGTATTGAAAGACCATTGCAAAAAGCAGGAAAGAGATTACGGAACTATTGAAAAGACGATGCTTTATATGGGTGATCCGCTAGTGGATCCCGCCAAGTTTTTAAACGACTTAGGGTCATTCTCAGAAATTGGCATCGATAGAGTAATTGTTAGATTTGTTGGTAACCCTGCTATTTTTGCAGAACGCTTTGGAGACGAGCTAAGCGAAAAAGTACTGAGTATTTGAATATTGAGCTGCCTTAATGTCGTGACATTTTTGGACCTATCGGTCTATCCTTTTAGACAATTAATTCTTTATCCTGATCAACTTGGCACGAATAGTTGCTTTTTTACAAAAGCAGCAGTTGATATCGTTGCGTAAATAACAGTTAATCTATGACAATAATATTCTCACTGCTATCTTCTTCAGGCAGTTTCGGCAACTTAGCTTCCAACTCCTTTAAAGCTACTAAGGCATTGCTTAGCTCTCTTGATAGGCGCAGTGACTCCAGTATGTTTCTGACACGAAGCATGACTTCGTCGGGATCAAATGGTTTTGTTACAAAATCATAAACACCAAGGCTCATAGACCTCCTCATTGATTCAGGTGTCATGTCAGCGGTCAAAACCAGCACCGGGAGGGGGGTCTTATATCCAAGATCATTCGCCATCTTTTCCATAAACGAAAACCCATCAATCTCCGGCATCATAAGGTCTAGAAGCACAATATCTGGCTGATCATTTTTGACCATATCCAAACCTAAACGAGGATTTACAGCAGAGGTCACATTCTTGTAACCTTCGCGCTGGAGAAGGCGTTCTAACAGCACTACATTATTGGGCTCATCATCCACCACAAGGATTTTTGACCCCATTACATCGGTAATCTCGTCCATGGGCAGTTCGTGATCGTTGCTCATTACATTCCATCCCTTTTATAGTTCATAAGTAACAGTATCGTAGCAGTCATTTCCTGCAAGGTCAATTGTGTCTCATCCGGCATGAAGTTGGTAACCTCACGGGAACGACCAGGAGTCCAGACCATTAAGTTAATGATGCTTTCGTTGAAAAACCGGAAAACTGACTTGGACCCATTTACGTAATCGTTTTAGGCATCTTTAGAGCAACGCAGTAAAGTCGATCTAAAACAAATGCGCGGCACCTTTTTTGGCCTTTTAGTTCTCCCAGGGAAGAGGTTGCAAGATAGACTTTTATCCCACTTAGGTGGTGGTACTGTCAAGTTGGCTAAGGGCTCACCGTAGAACTATCCGCGCGATAAGTGGGGTAGCATGTTATAGTTGAATATGCGCGAGTTCTTGGTTGACGATGAGGATCTCGCCACGTTCTTTGGACGGGTGAATCCTCACCTCGATGAACGTCAACGTCGGGTGGTCGCTGGCTCGGTAGCTCGGACGTTGGGTCGGGGTGGGATCGTAGCAGTTGCCGAAGCGACCGGTATGAGCCGTTCCACTGTCCAAGACGCTGTAGGCCAGGTCGATGCAGGCGTCGAAGTGTCGGGTAGGGTGCGGGGTCCAGGCGGGGGACGGCCTCGCTTGGTCGATAAGGACCCGACGTTGTTGAGCGATCTAGACTCGCTGGTAGATCCCGATACCAGAGGTGATCCGATGTGCCCGCTGCGCTGGACTACCAAGTCGACTGAGCACCTCGCCAAGGCTCTTCGGAAGATGGGCCATGTGGTGTCGCCAGATACGGTAGGGCGCCTGTTGGTCGGAATGGGCTACAGTCTCCAGGCTCCGGCTAAGGAGAACGAGGGAGCTCAGCATCCCGATCGGGACGCTCAGTTCCGCTATTTGAACGGGCAGGTAGAAGCGCACCTGACTGCTGGTCAGCCAGTGATCAGTGTGGATGCCAAGAAGAAGGAAGTGCTTGGGAACCTCGCTAACAAGGGCCGGGAGTACGAGCACAAGGGCGAGCCTACCCGGGTGGATGTACACGACTTTCCAGACCCAAAGCTTGGCAAGGCAATCCCTTATGGTGTCTTCGATCTAGCAGCTGATGCAGGGTTCGTGAACGTCGGATCTGATGGAGACACTGCAGAGTTCGCAGTAGCGAGCATTAGCCGCTGGTGGGACGAGGTGGGATCGGCTATCTATCCCGAGGCTACTAGGTTGATGATCACAGCTGATGCTGGTGGCTCCAACAGCTATCGGAGTCGGCTGTGGAAACGAGAACTTGGTTCCTTAGCTAAACGGACTGGACTAGCTATCACCGCCTGCCACTTCCCACCAGGCACGTCAAAGTGGAATCGAATTGAGCACCGCCTGTTCAGCCACATCTCCATGAACTGGCGAGGCAGACCTCTCACGAGCCACGAAGTTGTCGTAGACCTAATCTCAGCGACCACCACCAAAAGTGGGATGAGCGTCCGCGCTGAACGTGATGAAGGCAGCTATCCGAGGGGAATCAAGGTCACAGATAAAGAACTCAGCGCTGTTCCCCGAGATGACCACAAGTTCCACGGCGAGTGGAACTACACATACAACGGAACACGCCTAACCGCTCGTCGCCGTAAAAGAATAACAACCGCTTAGTTTAGCGGTGAGCCCT
>JABEUL010000155.1 GCA_013044465.1 Acidimicrobiales bacterium | reverse complement strand
GAACAGCTTCTGCTCTTCGAGGACTTCGATGGGCTCGAAGGGTACGAACAAGTTGAGTTCTACGAGCACGCTGCCAACTGGTCAAACCGCATAGTGCTCGGCGATGCGCTCCTAGTAATGAACAGCATGGCCGAGAAGGAGAGGCTCCGTGGTCAGGCCCAGATGATTTACATGGACCCGCCATACGGCATCAAGTTCGGGTCGAACTGGCAGGTCTCTACTCGCAAGCGTGACGTGAAGGATGGCTCGGACGCCAGTCGCCAGCCTGAGCAGGTCAAGGCGTTCCGTGACACCTGGCAGGATGGGATCAACTCATATCTCACTTATTTGCGTGAACGGCTGATCGTCGCTCGGGACCTATTGACCGAGTCGGGATCGATTTTCATTCAAATGGGCGATGAGAACGTGCACCTAGTCCGGTCCCTACTCGACGAGGTGTTCGGTCCAGAAAACTTCGTCAGCCTGATTTCTTTCGTTACTACAAGCGGCTTTACAGACGCACGAGAACTTCCTCGTGCTGGCGACTACCTGCTCTGGTATGCGAAGTCCAAGCCGAATGTAAAGACTCGCACCCTGTGGGAGAAGGCCGAGAACCGCCAGAGTTACCGCTGGTTGGCGTTGCCGGACGGCACGAAACGTGGAATGACAGCAGCAGAACAGCAGGGTGACGTTCCTCTTCCAAAAGGAGCGCTCGTCTACACGCCTGACAACATCCAATCACAGGGAGCTTCGTCCTCTCCCCAGCCCTTCGAGTACCAGGGGAAAACGTACAGTCCTGGTACAAGCTCGCACTGGAAAGCGAACTATCCGGATGGAATGGAGCGACTGGCGCTCGCCGGTCGCATCCATGTTGCGAAGAATAGCATCAGATACGTACGCTTCGCCGACGATTTCGGATATCAGGTTCGGACGAACCTCTGGACCGATACCGGCACGGGCAACTTCACCGAAGACAAGGTGTACGTGGTTCAGACCAACACGAAAGTGGTCGAACGCTGCCTTCTTCTCACGACTGATCCGGGCGACCTCGTGCTCGATCCGACCTGCGGTTCCGGTACCACGGCGTTCATTGCCGAGCAGTGGGGACGACGTTGGATCACGATCGACACAAGCCGTGTTGCACTTGCCCTCGCCAAGACCCGACTGATGTCAGCCCGATACCCCTTCTTCCTCCTCGCCGACTCGAACGAGGGGGCAGCCAAGGAGCGGGAACTGAGTGGCCACGAACTGCCAGCCGCGCAACATAACTACGACATCAGGCACGGGTTCGTCTACGAGCGCGTCCCTCACATCATGCTCGGAGACATTGCGCGCAACAGGAAGATCGTCGCCGGTCTGAGCCAAGAGGAGATCGATCACCTCATCTCGATCGGTGCGGAACAGGAACTCTTGGTTGATAGGCCCTACGAGGACACGGCAAAGGTCCGGGTCAGTGGTCGCTTCACAGTCGAATCGCTCTCCCCTCATCGCACCCTAGATAAGCACACGGGTTTGGGCAACGGCGATGAAGAATCGTTTGTCTCCACGATTGTGGAGAATCTGCAAACTTCAGGAGTGCAGAACACGTTCCGTGGCGAGCGCCTGACGTTTGATCTACTCGAACCGTATTCAGGCGACGGGATCCTCCACGCTCACGGAACTATCACCGATGTAGCCGGCGAGGTTCGCACAGTGGCCATTATGATCGGGCCAGAGCATGGAACTGTCAGCCCGGATATGGTCAAGGATGCAGCTCGGGAAGCACTCAAGGGGGCCGGATTCGACATCCTTGTCGTCTGTGGTTTCGCCTTCGAAGCGTACACATCGGAGACCGCTAAGGAGTTCGCTCCATCGGGCAATAGCTTCGTTGCTGCTGAAGACGAGCGCAAGATGGGACGGCTGCGAGTGCTCCTCACTCACATGAACCCTGACCTGGCTATGTCGAGCGAACTCCTCAAGAAGACCGGCTCTGGAAACCTGTTCACCGTTTTCGGCGAACCTGATGTCACGATCACCTCCGCTGATAGAGAAATCGTTGTCGAAGTGCATGGAGTAGACGTCTACGATCCGACGACTGGAGTCGTCCGTCCCTCGTCCACGGATGACATCGCCTGCTGGTTCATCGACACGGACTACGACGGCGAACAGTTCTTCGTGCGCCACGCCTACTTCACCGGAGCGGACAAGCCATACGAGAAGCTCCAGCGCTCACTAAACACGGACATTGACGAGGGGGCCTGGGCAACGTTGTACTCGACGAAATCGAGGCCATTTGCCCCTCCTAGCACTGGGCGGATCGCATTGAAGGTCATCAACCATTACGGCGATGAGGTGCTAAAGGTTTATGAGGTCCCTAGCGATGCTGATGGCGCTCACTGGATTTCCTAAGCTGAATGATTTGGTGAATTTAGTTTGTTACTACTAATCGTCGTTAGATTTAAGGTGCCCCAGAAATAGTAGACATAAGCTAAGCTGCTTTTTTGTTGATTTTAATTCAAACTTGTATTCGATTAGGCTTCTCGGACATTTTCTTGAGAAGCAAGGGGGATGTGAATTTGAGTTCGTTAACGTATTTATTTTGCCTTGTCGCCTTTTATCCATTATAAATAGAAGCAAAATAGCTAGCATCGTTTGGTGATTTCTTGGTTGATGACTAAGTGGTAGCGTATTAAAAGTGAAAATCTGAGTTACTTTTCATAAAATCACTCCTCAAAAACTTCTACAAATCTCTTGGTTATCAACTTGATGCAGTGATGGATGTAAGGCTTGGGAAGGTGGTCCATTGCACGTGGCCGCTGACAGCTGGCCAAAAGACTTCTTTGCCTGAGCTCTATGGCTAGCTTGCGAAAGAGTTGCAGCCCTGTCTTCACTTCCTAACGGGCTAGGATGATCTCCAATATCCCAGTAGTCCCTATAAGCAGCAATCATTGAGACTGTAGCCAGCCAGACCTTTTTGCGAGATTGATCACTAGGCAGAGGTCCTAGTCCAGCTATCCATCGAGCGTTGTCATTCATTGCCTTTTCAGCTAGTTGTATTGCCCGCATTTCTATCGCATTTTCCCGCTCCAAAAGAGCCATTTGCATGTCGGGATCTATGACATTCAGCACTTTCGGCACAAGCCCTACTATCAAGTTCTGATTCTGGTTTCGGCTGCATCCGATATTGACTATCCATCTGTCAACTCTTCCATGTAATAACGCAGCCAAATCCTCCGCCTCGTCTGTCGGTCTGGCACTGGCCAACCGTTGCAGATCTTTTTCGAGATTGAAACCATAAGCTTCTGCTTCCCTTAATGCGGCTAATAAAGCTCCATATGATTCACTTTCCTGTATTTCAACTAACTGGTCACTCTTGAGTCCGAGGCTATCAAAGACTTCTTCAAATCGTTGTGCTTGAGCAAAACTAGCCAAAGTCAGATACTCTGATAACATCGTTTTTAGGCTCCCTTGTTCCTCTCGGAAACTTGCAATTGTCTCAGTTGCAGATACATCCCTTCCCTCATTTTTTAGAACCTGGATTAGCACATCACGACAACTTTGCTTCGCAGCCACTTCATCGTGACTAGTGTCAGGATCTGGATCGTAGTTCGTGTCAACATAAATACTGTTTGACTCTTTTCCCCTTGTGGCAGCAACATAAAGAACTTCTCTCGTTGTAGTTGGTGAAACCAAAGAGTGCGAGGTATCTACAGTTCTTCCCTGTGCCCGGTGGGCAGTAGAGGCATAATCTAATTCGACGAATTCTTCAACATAATCTTTGGGCAAAACTACTTCGATGCCATTCCTATGAACTGCCATTGACCCGTCATTATTTATCGAAGTTACCTTCCACCTGTCGCCATTTTTGACATAACTCTTTCCTGCACTTAAAAATCGATTGTTCTGTCTAGTTACGATCTCATCGCCAACTCCGACAATGTATCCACTTCCTAGTTTGGCTCCTTCCTTACTGACAATTCCAGCCTCCACCAGTTCAGCTCTCGCCCTTTGGTTTAGCTCCCTAACTGTTAAAGAGTCGCCTGCAATCATGAGGCTTGTTTTGCCAGAATCCCTATCACTTTTCCAGGCTTTATATATTGAATCTAAGAGTTCTTCCCGGGTACCCTCAGTGATTTTTCCATGGTTGTCATAAGCTTCAATTGAACTTATGTCTCCTGTGCGTAGCTGTGCACTGGCAGTTTTCTCCCACCTTGACTCAAAGCGGCGAATATCAGTTAATTCAGGGACTAAGTCTCCTCTATCTTTAACTAGTAGTGAGAAAGCTCCTCCTGCTTCAACTGAGGATAATTGAGCCCAGTCACCCACTAGTAGCAGCTTTGCTCCCACATCTTTAACAGCAGAAGCTAGCTCATCTAATGCAAAAGTACCTGCCAAGGAGGCTTCATCTACAATAACAAGCTGGCCACTTTTAAGTTTCTTAGATGCAATATCTTGTTCAATCTCAGTGAGCTTCTGCCTTAGTTTCCAGGCCTGGGGCGAGGCTTTATGAGGGTGTCTTGAAAGTGAAGTTGCCAGTTTCTTGTGTTTAAGTGAAAGCTCAGGTATGCGGCGATAGCCACTTAACCATTTGGCAGTGTTCTCAGTGTCAATTCCTAATTCAGTAGCTAATACTTCAGCAGCCGCACTAGATGGTGCTAGGCCAATTACTGATCCCTCTCCATACTCACTCTCCCAAAGAGACCTGAGTCCTGCCATTGTGGTTGATTTCCCAGTTCCAGCAGGTCCTACTAAGACATCTAATACCCTTCCAGAAGTTGCAATTTTCTCAACTGCTAGAGATTGGTCATCACTTAGTTTGTAATCTCTTCCTTCTAGGTTATTGTTCACAACTTCAACAACTTTGGCAACTGAAACCTTCGGTGAATTATTGTTGCGACCAGCTTCAAGAAGTCGAGTTTCTGCATCTAGAAGCAGCTGAGTGGTGTATTTCACATGGTTCTTTGGTCGTAGTCTTGAGCTTCCATCACTTCGGATAAATCTCTCTGGGGTGTGATGAAGCGTTGGTGGGCTAAGAGCAATTGAGTTATTTATGGCACCTTCAACTATCCGGTCAGAGCAGGCAATCCGTTCATCAGGAGTCATAAATCTCACGCCATGAAGCAGTCGGTGAGACTCAGCTTTGAGGTTATCTATTGAATAAGTTGCATGCCTCTCGGCTACTCTTGTCACAACTACTACGCTCGCATCAGAGATGATCTCTTGGCTCAAGTCAATCGATTTAAGCAGTGGCAGATCGTTTCTATCTCGAAGACTAGTTACCCAGGCACTTTGGTCATCACTTATGAACTTTGCTGCTTCGTCCCGCCATAGTTTGGTCATCTCATGAAGACTCCGGTGGCTCTTTTTGCCTCTTGTTTCAAGTGTTGCCTGCTGTCTTATTCGGATTGCTTCAACATCAGTTGGCTGCCTTCCATGGGAATCAACAAAGGAGTTAATTAATTCACCTCTTTTAATGTCAACTTGCTCAGCTCTTTTTGAAAACTGCTCCATTAGCTTCTCTGGAACTTCCATAATCTCCCACCTGGGTTTTTCACTGTGGCGTCTAGTTCTTTCATCCCATCCAACACCAAGTGCTTGAGTTAATTCATCAAAAAGTACTCCCTGGTGCATCTCAGAGAGAGTGACTACAGCTTTGAATAGTCCCCTGCTATCAAGTGTCCTCCACTTGCCATCTGAATGTGCCTGGGCTCGATTCCAAATAACAACATGGTCATGGAGTTGAGGATCCCCTGCCCTTGAATCCCAATGGGTAAATGCCGTAGCTACTACACCTTTAATATCTTCTTGTACTATCCCATTTGTTCCAGATCTTGAGTGGAATACTTCTTGTTCTGCGTATTTTAAAACGTAACTTATTGCACGTCTGTGACATGCATAAATAACAGATTTAGTCTCTTTG
>JABEUL010000154.1 GCA_013044465.1 Acidimicrobiales bacterium | reverse complement strand
GAAGCCATCTCCTTGCAGGTTTACCCCAAGTTGCTCAAATTATGCTCTTGAAGCTCTTGAGAAGCATGGCTTTTTCAAAGGCACAGCACTAAGTGCAAGGCGTATTTTTCGCTGCCATCCTTTTGGGGCATTTGGACATGACCCAGTCCCAGATTAATTAATAAGGAAATAGATGTCTTCAATAACTCAAATACTCAAACCCTTTTACTACCTAATTGGATGGATACTTGCATCATTATACAAAATTGTGCCTAATTATGCATTATCGATTGTTTTACTGACTTTTATAGTGCTGATTCCATTCACCCCACTGATTGCTAGGTCAGTCAAAGCCTCAGCTCGAATGCAGGCTCTCCAACCAGAGCTAAAGCGAATTAACGAGCTGTATAAAGGTGATTCGGCCAAACGGTCCGAGGAGACCATGGCTGTTTTCAAACGTGAAGGTGTTTCTCCAGCTGGAGGGTGTTTACCCATCTTGCCCCAAATGGTTGTGCTGCTTGTTTTTTACTCAGTGTTGAGAGGACTGACTAATACAACCGGTGGCAAACATCCTTTACCCAATCCGCTATATATTCCAAAAACGTCCACCCTATTCGAAAATATCTATGCTGCAAAAGGCCATCTTGTTTCATTCGGAATGGACCTTTCACAGAAGATTACTGCCCACCACGGAAGCATAGCCTCTTCTATTCCATATTGGGCGATTCTCATAATCGGTGGTGGATTGCAGTATTTCCAGGTTCAAAGAATGACAAGTAGAATGCCCAAAAATAATCAAATGAATGCACAAACTCAGTTTGTGATGCAGAAAATCATGCCCCTGGCATTTTTATGGTTTTACTTAATTCTTCCGGCTGGAGTTTGTCTGTACTATCTGACTTCCACAGTAGTGAGAATTTTTCAATATGAATGGGTGTACTACCGACACCCAGGCATAGCTCAAGGAGTCTTCGACGTAGCCCCAAAAAAACTATTCAATATAAGACCCGCACAGGAGCCAAGCAATTCCAAGGAGTTACCTTCCACATCTGTTTATGCGCAAGATGATTCGGCTGACCAAAACCCTAAAGAGGACAAAAAGAAACCGGAAAAAAAGGAAGAAGAACAAATCAAGAAAACTCCGCCTCACCCACGCTCCAAACAAAAAAAGCAAAGAAAGGAGCGATAAATGGACTGGATTGAAACTACCGGAAAAACTATTGCAGAAGCCACGAAGAAGGCACAAGACATTCTTTCCGTGTCCCAAGAGGACTTAGAAACTCAAGTCTTAGAAGAACCTAAAACTGGTTTATTTGGTCGAGTTAAAGGCGAGGCTCGTATTCGCGCCAGAGTCTTGCCAAGAGAGCAAAGACCAAGAATGCGCCAGCGGGATCGCAAAGCCAGGGGAGGAAGGCCGGAAAAAACAAGTCAGCGCACTCAAAAAGAACATGTTGAAAGAGAGGCTTCTGATTCAAAACCAACGGCAAAGAAGCGCCCTAAGGCTAACAGCAAACCCAATTACTCAAAAAAGGCTACAGTATTAGCAAAGGCTTCCGAAGAAAATGATTCTGGAGTCAATCCCGAGGGCGATATAGAAGACTCCCAATCAAATGGGGGGGCGCCAAGAGGGACGAAGAGAGAAAGAAATCCTAAGAAGCAGCGTGTTGCACCGATCACGATTGAGGAGAGGACAGTGGAAGAAATGGAAAACGAAGGACAGATAGTCAAGGACTTTTTGATGGGTATTTTGACGGCAAGTAATAGCGAGGGAAATGTCACAATTACCCGAGACGGGGAATACCTTAACGCGGATGTAAACGGGGAAGACCTCGGATTTTTGGTTGGCAAGAAGGGCATGACCTTGATGGCAGTTCAAGACTTGGCCAGGTTAGTTGCAAGACATAAGTCTGGAGACGGTACACCAAACCGAGTCAATGTAGATGTGGCTGGTTACAGGAAAAAGCGTGCTGAGGCTCTGGTTGGTTTTGCAAGGTCTTTGGCCGAGCAGGTTGCCCAAACCGGAGTAGCCAAAGCTCTTGAACCCATGACACCGGCAGACAGAAAGACAGTTCACGACGCGGTAGGCGACATTGAAGGTGTTCAGACCACATCGGCCGGCAGAGAACCTATGCGCTACGTTGTTATTCAGCCAGCCAGCTGAGAGATCTAGTTTGCTCTTAATTGATATCTGAGCAGTTTCTAGAACAAGTACTGTCTGAGTCCCAGAAGATGGGGTTTATAGGTGGTGGTCCACTCGACCAGCATCTCACACATTCCAGGGATTTTCTATCTGCTATAGATGAGATATCTGCTGGGGGCCAGAACAAAAAGGGCTTTTCAATAGTGGATATGGGGTCGGGAGGAGGACTTCCAGGCATTCCCCTGGCTGCTTGGATAGAGAAGGCCAATTTTCGGCTAATTGAATCTTCCCTGAAGAGGTCACGTTTTCTCCAATCTATAGTTGAAGAGGCAGGCGAAACGACTCGGGTGGAAGTTGTGAATAAATCTGCCGAATCAGCGGCAAGAGAGAATAAGTTCCGGGAAACTCAAGACCTGCTGGTGTCACGCCTTTTTGGACCTATTTCGGTTGCGCTTGAGTGTGGATCTCCTTTTATTAGAGTTTCTGGAATCCTGATAATTTCAAAATATCCTGAGCCCAAATACAACCTGAAGAATGAGCATCCGGCAGTATTAGAAACCTTGGGGCTGGAGGAACTTGAGGAGTGGTCCAACGGAAGGTCAACATTTGCTATTTTCCGAAAAGTATCGCAAGTTTCACAGGACTATCCTAGAAAGACCGGATTACCTAGAAAGCGGCCCCTATTTAGTGTTTCACGTGAAACACTGTAGAGGCGACCCAAGGTTTGGCATTTTTTTGGTTTGAGTCGATCTCGTCGTCGCTTAATGGTATGACGCTATCAATCTCGCAAACCGTATATTTTGTTTCACGTGAAACATTTTGCTAATAAAAAGCAAAAAAAATATTTGAATCTGCGGCAAAATGTGATACTCTGCAATCAGGCGAGAAATATCTGTTTCTTTATGGGCACTAATTCGATATTCTAATCTGCCCCCATTCCGACTTACAGAGAGGTTAGGTTTTGACTCAAGCTCCTGAACTATCAGCTGAACAAAACAACGATCACCCTTCGACGAGGGTAATTGCAATAGCGAATCAAAAAGGGGGAGTAGGCAAAACAACCACGACGGTTAACCTAAGTGCAGCCCTGGCTGAATTTGGGAAACGAGTTCTTGTGATAGATCTCGACCCTCAAGGGAATGCGACCACAGGCTTAGGCGTGGAGGCAAGGAATTTTGAGCAATCCATGTATGACGTGCTCATGCACGACACGCCTTTGGAAGATGCCATTGAAGCAACAAGTGTCAAGAATCTTTTCCTAGCGCCTGCCACCATTGATCTGGCAGGAGCTGATATCGAATTAGTGTCAGCATTCAGCCGAGAGCTTAAGCTAAGAAGAGCGATAGATATTGTCAAAGAGGACTTCGATTATATTTTTATTGACTGTCCCCCCTCCCTAGGGCTTATTACCGTAAACGGGTTAGCAGCTGCTTCAGAGGTCCTAGTGCCCATTCAATGTGAGTACTATGCGCTGGAAGGGGTTGGTCAGCTTTTGAAGAATGTTCAATTGGTAAAAGCTAATTTGAATCCGAACCTTGAAGTTTCCACAATTGTGATGACTATGTTTGATGCCAGGACCAAACTATCTGATCAGGTTGTAGAAGATGTTAGAGGACATTTCGGGACGATAGTTTGTAAGACAGTAATTCCAAGATCCGTGAGACTTTCTGAAGCCCCTTCTTTTGGGCAACCGATAACTATTTTCGACCCGAGTTCCAGGGGCGCAATTGCCTATCGGTCACTAGCGGAGGAGGTAATTTCTAAGTGAAGCGAACAGGATTAGGAAAGGGGCTAGGTGCTTTAATTCCAGCGGATGCCCAAGCTCAGCCGAACTCAATGTATAGGGAAGTTGCAATTGTTTCGGTAGCACCGAACCCAAGACAGCCTAGGAAGCACTTCGATGAGGAGAGCCTTTCCTCACTCTCAGCTTCTATAAGGGAGCTGGGTGTTCTTCAACCAATATTGGTTAGGGAAGTTGGGGACGAGCGATATGAACTCATTGCTGGGGAGAGACGATGGAGGGCGGCGAGAAGAGTTGGACTTCAATTCATTCCCGCCTTGGTCCAAGAAGTGGATGACATCCAAAGTTTGGAGCAAGCTCTTGTTGAAAATCTCCATCGTGCAGATCTTGACCCACTAGAAGAAGCAGCGGCCTTCCTCCAGTTGATTGAGGAGTTTTCATACACTCACGAGCAAGTATCTCAACGCGTTGGGAAAAGTCGTGCCGCTGTCTCAAACTCTCTTCGCCTCCTCCAGCTCCCCTCAGGCATTCAGCAAGGGGTGGCACAAGGATTGATATCTGCAGGTCATGCCCGAGCATTGCTTGGATCTCCAGATAGGGCGTTCCAAGAAGATCTGGCGAAGCGGATTATTGCAGAGGGATTAAGCGTCAGGGCAGTCGAAGAAATGGTCAAAAATAAAGATGGTGGTATACCGTCTCTGGAAGACCAGGAAGATGATCTAACTTCGATTACGCCGGCTCCTCAAGGCACGGCACCATCTAAGACGGCTGCTACGTCTATAGCCAAGCTTAGGCCACCGGGTCTCATGGAGCTAGAAGAGATACTTGCAGATAGGCTAAATACCCGGGTAAAGGTGGAAATGGGCGAGAAAAAGGGTAAAGTACTAATTGAGTTTGCCTCCCTAGAAGACCTGGAAAGAATCTATAAAGCCATGTTTCATGGCAGTCATTGAGTAGAGGAAGCCAGACTCCTAAACTTCACTGACCAGGAAGTATATTATATTTATTTCAGCAACCAGACTGCAATCCACAACCTAATGCACAGGTTGTGGAGAAGTAATCTAGAGTTTATATTTAGTGTTTTACTGTGCTTGTGGACCAGTTTAGAATCGAATTATCCAATATCTGTGTTATCTCTGCCAGGTTTTGTAGAAGAAACGACGGAGAAGTAAAAGTGCAGATAAGAGTGGGCATTTTGGTCTCACGTAAAACTGGAAGCGACAGTCCGCCCGCCCGGCTTTTTCCGGCACCAAATAATTGTTTGAATCCTTGCTCTATCTCTTCTACTAGGTTTTTTGCGGGAAGCGAAACGTAGCTGTACCCCGAATAATAGGAGAGAGTAACAAGAAGAGAAGAAAGTTTATCTGAGTCTTCTAATCCAACAACAATGCAGAGATCAGCATTAAACACATTGGCCTCTTGAGCTTGTCTCTGTTGGCTAAATGAATGAGATATTGATGTCTGTACTCCATTGTTCAGTAGAAGTTTTGAGATTGAACTTATGCAGATTCCAGCGCCGCCGCCATCACAGAGCATTATCCTCAAATCTCTCCGACTGGTGTGCTCCTTCCACCTTTCAACCTCTTTTATTTCACTAACTAGACGGTTTGATTCATGGCGTGGAATCATTCTTTTTAATTCATCTATTGTT
>JABEUL010000153.1 GCA_013044465.1 Acidimicrobiales bacterium | reverse complement strand
GGGCCCAGGCCTTTACATTGTGTACATGATCGGTTACGTAGAGTGGAGGTGGCGGGAATCGAACCCGCGTCCTTCAGTATTTCAGTAGCTATTCTCCGAGCGCATCTAGTTTTTAAATTTCAGTAATGGCACTCAAACCAGCATGAGAACCAAAACCTATCTAGCTTAAGAGTCCTTCGCAGGCAAGCTAGAAAAGCCTTTGAAGCCAGTTCAACTAGATGTCGCCCTGATCCTATTCGTTGAACTTAAATAGGCAAGACGTCGCTGTGATTAAGCAGCGATTGCGAGCGGTTGCTCGGCGTTTATTTATTTTTCCGACTCTTTAACGTGGCTTCGGAGACCACGGCTCGCTTCTTCTACTTCAACTACAAAAGTCGATACCTTTCACCCCCTTGCTTTCTCACTAACATCTTAGGTCCTATCGATGCGCCTTGATTCGCGGACTTCCCGGGCAGCTTCCCGATTGGCATCTCGATCTGCAATAGTTCGTCTCTTATCATGGAGTTTCTTTCCTTTGGCAAGGGCAATGGAAGCCTTGACAATTCCACCTTTGAAATAGAGGCTTAAAGGGACCAAAGTCAGACGCTGAAGCGTGATCTTCCCGTTGAGCTCATCAATTTCCCTACGGTGCATGAGTAATTTTCGCTTCCTTATTGGGTCAAAGCCTCCAAATCCGGTGGCATACTCATAAGGAGCAATTCTGCTAGCCATTAGCCATATCTCACCTGCGTCGATGCGTCCGTAGGCATCTGCAATGTCGAGTTTTCCACCACTTCTGAGAGATTTAACTTCGGCGCCAACCAATTCGATTCCGCATTCAAAAGTTTCCAAGATCTCATATTCATACCGAGCACGACGATTGGTGGCAATATTTTTGATCAGAGGAGCTGTTTTCTGAGAAATTTGTGGTTTTGACTTGGCAGCAAGACGAGATTTCACAGTAATAAAGCTAGCCTGTTAGTTAATTGAGTTATGCTAAAAAATACCTCTTTGTGTGTAAAAGCTCGGCTTTGGTAGCCGAACAGGCTTAGATTATCTAGGTTTTGGTCCAATTTTGGAGAAATTAATGATTCGGATAACAGAAAACCGCCTGACGACTATTTTTGCACATTGTCTCTCTGGTCTTCCTTATGAAGCTTGCGGCTTGATTAGTGCTAAAGACCCAGGTAGTAAGGATATTCTTGGTTGGTACCCTACTGAAAATGCGGCAAATTCTGCACGTTATTACACAATCGATCCAAAAGGCTACTTAATGGCCGATAGAGACGCCGAATCGAGAGGTGAGGCCATTGTGGGAGTTGTACACTCTCATACACACAGCGATCCATATCCATCCCCAACTGATGTCCAACAGGCTCCAGATCCTACCTGGCACTACGTAATTGTCTCCCTCAGACATGCCTCTCCGATGTTGAGATCATTTCGTATTGAAAGTGGGAACATCCAAGAGGAGCGCGTGGTTGTAATAAAGAAGTAAAATGTTAGTAAAGAGGTCGACAATCGGTTTTATTGGAATCCGAGGTTAGGAGATAAGGTCGTGACAATTGATGTACGTTTACCCACGGTGTTACGCCAACATGCTGGCGGACAGGCAATGGTACAAGCCGAGGGATCTTCTATTGGCGAGGTTTTGGTGGATTTGAGCAGGCAGTTTCCCACAATGTCTGATCAACTTCTCACCGAATCTGGGGAGCTTCACAAGTTCGTAAATGTTTATGTAAATGACGATGACGTCAGATATCTAGACAGATTGGATACCAAAGTAGAGGATGGAGATGTTGTCACCATTCTCCCGGCAGTGGCAGGCGGAGATGGCTGAAACTACTATGGTTTCTCGCAGGGTAGCTACAAGTGTGCTGGATTTAATTGGAAATACTCCAATGGTGGATATCTCGGCTCTTAGTCCAAACCGAGAGGTAAGCATCATTGTAAAGCTTGAGGGCCAAAATCCCGGAGGATCAGTTAAAGACCGTGTAGCGCTTTCGATGATAGAAAGTGCTGAAAAAGAGGGCCTTTTAATGCCAGGTCAGATCCTTTTGGAGCCCACTTCTGGAAATACTGGAATTGGCATGGCTCTAGTAGCAAGAGTTAAAGGCTACAGGTTAAAGGTGGTACTCCCAAATAATGTATCTCCAGAGCGGCGTGCCTTATTGGAGCTTTGGGGAGCCGAGATCATTGATTCGCCAGGGAAAGAGGGGTCAAACGGGGCAGTTAGGATGGCTAGGGAGTTGGCCGGAGCACATCCTGAATGGGCGTTTTTGTATCAATATGGCAACTTAGCCAATCCAATAGCTCACTTTGAAGGAACAGGTCCAGAAATTGTTCGAGACTGCCCTGATGTCACGCACTTTGTGGCGGGCCTTGGAACTTCAGGCACGTTACTTGGTGTCGGGAGATTTTTAAAGGAATATAACCCTGATATTGAAGTCTGGGCGGTTGAACCTCCTGCCGGAGAAGTAGTTGATGGACTTCGGAATCTTGACGATGGATATATCCCGCCAATTTTCACAGAGCTTAGGGGTGAGGAACTGCTTGATCGGAAAACAGTTGTAGGTCCAAAGGATTCAATCTTGTGGACTAGAAAATTGGCCGAGCTTGGCATTTTTGCAGGGATCTCGACGGGAGCTGCATTAGCTGGAGCAATTAGGTGTGCCCAGAGAATTGCGAGTGGCTGCATAGTCGTGATTTCACCTGATGGGGGATGGAAGTATCTTTCAACCGGTGCATGGACAGACGATATTGACGTAGTTACTGAGCGCGCTAAGAACACTATTTATTTTTGATCAGATTTTCTCGCTTCTAATGGTAGTGGGCCACTTTGAACCCATTACAACACACCAGAAATTCCAGGCTAGGTATCGGGCCAATCTCGACATACCCACTTGGAATAATGGGTAAATGAGTAGTGGGAAAGTTTGAGC
>JABEUL010000152.1 GCA_013044465.1 Acidimicrobiales bacterium | reverse complement strand
GGACACTTATAGGTTGTCATTTTAAGCGGCCACAGTGCCTGAGTCTTCATTGCTTTGAATATTTGTATTTCCATAGCGGCGAAGTATCTTCGAAGCTTTTCTGGGTTGAATGTTCGCTAGTGTCACATCGCCTCCATAATGAGCAAGTACTCTCTTATCCATCACTTTTCGCCATAAAGGTGTTATGTATGCAAGAACAATCATTGTTGCATAGCCGCTCGGAAGCTCAGGTGCTTCATCAAATGAGCGAAGAGCCTGGTACCTTCGAGTGGGATTTGCGTGATGGTCGCTGTGACGTTGTAAATGATAAAGAAGGACATTCGATGACACGTTATTTGAATTCCAACTATGTCTAGGCTGACATCTTTCATATCTCCCATCCTCACTTTTTTGACGGAGGAGTCCATAGTGCTCAAGATAGTTGACAACTTCGAGTAGTGAAAAGCCAAATACAGCTTGAATCACTAGCCAAGGTGCAATGCCGATTCCAAATTCAACAAGAAGGCCAGCAGCTAAGATAATTGACATTACCCATGCGTTTAGAACATCATTCTTAAGGGTCCAAGGTCGCTTATTAGATCTATTAAGCCTCGCCTTTTCTAGTTTCCATGCGCTCTTGAAAGATCCTGAGACCGTTCTTGGCCAAAATGCCCAGAAGCTCTCACCTAAACGTGAGCTGGCTGGATCTTCAGGAGTAGCTACTCTTACGTGATGCCCTCTATTGTGCTCGATAAAAAAGTGGCCATACCCGGTTTGTGCCAGTGCGACTCTGGAGAGCCATCTTTCAACCGACTCTTTTTTATGCCCTAGCTCGTGGGCTGTGTTAATAGCAATTCCACTTACGCTCCCGATGGTGAGAGCTAGGCCAACTTTGTCGACAATCGAGAGCCCTCCATGGACCCACATCCAGCACGCCCAAATAAGTGATGCATACTGAATGGGCAAGAAAAGGTATGTACACCAGCGGTAGTAACGATCTGCCTCAAGTTTGGCAATGATCTCATCTGGAGGGTTTAGTCCATCTCGGCCAACCAGGGTATCGAGACCAGGCATAATTCCAAAAATAAAAATTGGTCCCCACCACCAGAACAGGCCAAAACCCGATGCTTTTACTAAACCGTAAGCCATGAAAGGCAAAGTGGGAACCAGTAATCCCAGGAGCCAGAGATAGCGTTTCGGATCATGCCAGCTAACAGTCGGCAAAGATTTAGCATTATCAGAGGTATCTATTGAAATACCAATGTTATTTATTTCAGAACTAGCTGCAGTCAAGGGAATTTTCTCCAAGGGGTTGATGAATCGGGATATTGCATCACAATATAGCTATTATAGACAAAAAATAAGAATTGTCAAGTACTTAGACAAACTATATAATATTGTCGGTTTATTTACAATTATTGTACTTTAGCTGGATGATATGCAGGCTTACCAGGCTTTTTGATGGATTTAGTCAGTTTGGAGATCCATAAAGGTTACCCAATGGCAGAAATTTGACAGGCAACTTCAGGCTTTTGCGGGCATTTCTGTCAAATCTGGTATCGGGGAGCTAACTAAAGATAGTTTGGTCAGCTAATACTTATGCACCTGATGACTCATGGTTAATAAAATGTTCCATTGCCCTTACTGTGTCCATGAACTGTGCCGGGAAAATAATCGTTGAGTTCTTCTCCACAGAGATTTCCGCCAGTACCTGTAGGTTCCTAAGCTGAAGAGCTATTGGGTGATCAGAAATTACGTCCGCTGCTTCTGCCAACTTTGCTACGCTGAGCGCTTCACCCTCGGCAGCAATGATCTTGGCACGTTTCTCACGTTCAGCTTCTGCCTCTTTTGCCATGGCTCTCTCCATCGATTGTGGAAGTTCAATATCTTTTAGTTCAACTAACTCAACCAGCACTCCCCAACGTTCTGTCCGTTCATCAAGAATCTCTTTTATTTTGGCATTAAGTGCAGTAGTTTCCCCAAGGACATGATCAAGGGTAGATTGGCCAATAACGTTTCGCACTGTAGTTTGTGCAATTTCATAAATTGCTGCATTTACGTTTTCTATTTCAATAATAGATTTGATTACATCCACCCGTCTAAAGTATGCAACACCAGCCAAAGCAATGGATACGTTGTCCTTCGTTATTATGCGCTGTGACTGAATGGGCATGGTAACGGTTCGAAGACTAACCCTCTTTACTTGATCAACAAGTGGAATAACCCACCGCAGCCCCGGCTCCCTCACATTGTGAAGCTTGCCAAACCGAAACACTACGCCTTTGTCATACTGTTGGATGGTCGTGATTCCAAAAAAAGTCATTCGTCCTCCTATTGCGGATCATTCGAACTTTTGATCTACTGCAAATCTAACCCATCAAGGCAATTTTTAAGTGGATTTGGCTTCTCGATTGGGAATTATTTGAAGTGAAAGAAAATTAAATCGACTTGTTGTTTGGAGTTCCGAGTGGAAAGTGTGCTTAAGAGTCTAACTCTAAATACAATCAAGTATCTAGGAAAGTGGTCTAGTGCTCAAATGCAAATAATCGAACTATCAATCCCAAGAATCTTTTCATGAGTACCAACCTGTTACATCGACAATTATGTCGGCACTAGACCAAACTGTAGTTACAG
>JABEUL010000151.1 GCA_013044465.1 Acidimicrobiales bacterium | reverse complement strand
TGGAACTCTTGGAACTGGGATTTCGGCTCAGGTTGAAGCGGTAATGGGGTCAAGCCCTTCTTCGCCGATGAGCACGATGGCCAGTCTTCTAGATGAGGTAAGTCAGACAAGTCAAGAGCTTATAAATGTATTTAGTAGTTACAAAGACCAAACCAAGTTACCTCCTAGAAAAGTTGTGCATCAAAAATCAGGAAGTGGGTCCCAAAAGCGACCACCGATGGATAACTCACCAACGCCTCCAATAATTGAAAGCACAAATGGCAAGAATTCGAACAGTTCAAGTGAACTATTGGTTTCCCTTGATGCCATGCCTTGGCTCGTAGATCATCAGTTCTTTCACCAAGCACCAGGCTGGTCGGATGCCTCAGATGCGTTCCCAGTTGTTCCTATGACAAATATCATCAAGATCTTTGGAGAAAAAGCTCAAGAAGCGGTGCCAGGCAAATTTGTAACTGGCTGGAAATCAATGAGAGCATACCGTTGGACCTCGGCTGTTCCAGCAAAATCTATCCCAATATTGGCCTCTATAACTTCGCCCAATGAAGTGAAATTATCTTTGGAAGGGTACGCCAAAGGTATAGTCGAGATAAGTGACACATATCCCATTCCACCTACGCCATCATTAGGTGACCTTGTTAGCCCAAAGCCCTCACCCCAGAATGCAAAAGAGCTTTACAGCGAGCGTTGGATGTTCCACGGCCCTAAATACCAAGGTGTGAAAGAGATAGGACTAATTGGGAGCAATGGCATTGAGGCTGTTATCACTAGACAAAGTGGTCCGGGCAGCCTTTTAGATGCGGCTGGTCAATTAGTGGGATACTGGATTGAAGTTATGGAGTCAGTTAATCAAATGGCTTTGCCATCCACTATTGGATCTATAAGTGTTTTTGGCCCGGAACCTGAAATCGGGGAAGAGCTTAGGTGCTCTCTTCGTGTGACTGAACTTGAAATAGACCATGTCACAGCAGATATTGAAATTATTAAGGATAACAAGGTCTGGTGTTTGATTAAGGACTGGGTAGATCACCGCTTCACCAGTAATCCCGATCTATTTTTCAATTTCTTGTATCCAGAGGACCATTTTGTCTCAAAGGTCATTGATGGGGATTTCTCGATTGTTCACGAGATATGGAGGGACTCAGCTACGAGGGAACTAGTAATGAGAAACCACACCTGTGCCAATGAAAGAATGGAGTATGAGGATAAGAATCCCAAGGCACAGAGGCAGTGGCTACTAGGAAGAGTTGTGGCAAAAGAAGCGGTTAGAACAGTGGTATCAAAACAAATCGGGAGAGACATCTACCCTGCTGAAATCGAGATCTCACATTTGGAAACAGGAGCTCCATATGTCAAAAGTGCTATTCCTGAAGCAGAGAGTTTAAGCATCTCCATTGCCCATAAGGATGAACTTGATGTAGCAATTGTGGATGACAAGATTCCGGTCGGGATTGATATCGAAGAATTTGTAGCCCACGGTGAAAGATTTGGATCAGCGATACTAAATGAGAGTGAGCTTAAATTTGTTGACAGTGCCGATCCCAATGTTTCTTTAACACAACTTTGGAGCGTGAAAGAAGCTGCCGCTAAATGTGAAGGTACCGGGTTTGAAGGGAAGCCGAAAAGTTTTGAGGTTCTTGCTAAATCAGGAGATAAATTTTTGGTTGGCAAGCACTGGATAAAGACCAAATTAATCGAAAATAATGAAAGGAGATACGTTGTCAGCTGGACCATTAACAAATGACGCCACCATTTTAAAGGAGGTGGTAGCTATGATTACAGACGTCGTAGGGGAAGACTATGCAATCGACTTAGATATCGACATGGAGACATCTTTTCAAGAAGACTTAGAGTTAGAAAGTATTGAGTTCGTGACATTGGCTGAGAAGCTCATGGAGACATACGGTGAAAAAGTGGACTTTACCGGATGGATAGCATCAATGGATGTAGATGAAATTATTGCTATGACTGTCGGGCAGTTGGTTGACTTTATTACCAAGTGCCAAAGCGAATCGGGTGAAGAGTAATGGCTGTAGTGAATGCCAACTCAATTGCCATAAATGTAATTGAACTAGGCGTTGAAGATGCCGCTCCACCTGTTGTGATGCTGCATGGAATTGTAATTGATAATCTCTCAAGTTTCTACTACACTCTGGCCAACCATGCGGCATCTGCACACCATGTCGTACTCTATGATCAGAGGGGCCATGGAAGGAGCGACAGGCCAAATAGTGGCTACACCGTTGAAGACAATGTCGAAGACCTCTCAGAGCTCTTGAAGACCCTCTATATTGACGAGCCTGTGGTACTTGTGGGAAACAGTTTTGGAGGAACGATCGCTCTCGGATTTGCTCTCAAATACCCAGAAAGAGTGGCAGGTCTTGCCCTAATTGAAGCTCATTTTGCAGTAGATGGCTGGGGAGATGAGATGGCTTCGACTTTGCGTCGCACGGCAGATCTCGCCCGAGAGGGCCTAGCAATGGAAAAAGTCCTGCGTGAAACAGGTTCGCTTCCAGAAGAAGGTCTTCCTGCTCTCCAAAAAGTTGGTCTTTCTCCTGAGGAAGTTCAATTTGTCATTCACTGGATTGAAGACAATTCGAGACGCAAAGCTACACGAATGGGCAAGACAGCCAAAGCACTGCTAGACGGAACAACACTCATCGACGATCTTCAAAGAGAAAAGCCACTTAGCGAGGAACAACTTAAATCGATTAAGTGTCCGACTTTGGTTATCTACGGGGAGCAGTCAGACATAATTGATCGTGCTCATGATCTCGCACGGTGTTTACCGCAAGCTGAGCTAAATGTGATTGAGGGCCAGAACCACTCTGTTTTGATGGCTGCTTCAGATAGGGTGCGTGAGATACTACTCCCTTGGCTAGCTGAGAGATCGGCAATTGCAGCTATTGGGGGAAGTGTAAAAAATGATATTTCAGCAGATGGAATACCTGCGGATACGGCCTTACTTTGCGACAGGAGTTGAAAGAAATGGCTAGATACCTATTTGTTGTCCCACCGTTGACCGGACATATTAATCCGACTCTTGCTGTTGGGGACGAACTATTGAAGCGCGGTCATGTTGTGGCATGGTGCGGTTATGGTCCAATGCTCTATGACAGAGTGCCAAGAGGCGGAGAAGTCATATCGGTGGCCGATGATATTCCAGATTCCCTTCGCAAGGCAGTCGAGGAAAGATCAAAAGGCCTTAGAGGTGCTGCTGCCCTAAAGTTCTTCTGGGAGGAGTTTTTGACACCGCTTGCCCACGCAATGGTTCCGGCCGTGGAGTTGGGTGTGGAAGATTTTAAACCCGATGGGATAATAGTCGACCAACAAACTGTTGCTGGAGCATTGGTGGCACTCCGTCATTCCATCCCATTTGCCACAAGCGCAACCACCTCTGCCGAACTGGCTGATCCATTCTCTGTTTTTCCAAAATTAAGGGAATGGGCTGACAACTGCTTAATTTCATTCCAATTGGAACACGGAGTCCCACGTCTAGTGGCAAATGCCAAGCGCTTACGAGAATCAAGCAACTTGGTGCTCGCATTTACAACCCCTGCGTTAATGGGAGAGAATCCAAACTATCCAACACACTGGGAATTTGTTGGGCCAGCGTTGGGCGGGAGGAGGGAAACAAAAACTGAGTTTGATCTATCGGAGTTGTCTTTGGGCAAAAAGAAGATACTTGTGTCGCTAGGAACCTTGAATGGTGGAGTAGGCGAGCGATTTTACAATGTGGTTATTGATGCTCTCAGAGAAATGGATGTGCAAGCTCTGATTGTGGCACCTGAAGGGATGATAGAAGATCCGCCAGAAAACGTTATCGTCAGGTCATGGATCCCCCAACTTGAAATTCTCTCTCATTTTGACGCCGTTGTCACACACGGAGGACACAACACAGTCTGTGAATCTCTGGCACAAGGGCTTCCACTTGTCATGGCCCCAATACGTGATGACCAACCGGTTGTAGCCGACCAAGTTGTAGCTTCAGGAGCTGGGATAAGAGTGAGATTTGTTCGAGTTCAACCCCCGGAAATGAGAGATGCAATAAATGCTGTGCTGAATGAGCCAAAGTATAAAGAAGCTGCCCTTTTTGTCAAGAAATCTTTTGAGCAAGGTGGTGGTGCCACAAGAGCTGCGGATTGCTTAGAAGTAATGGTTGGGAAGTAAATGAAAACTAGACGATCCAAAAGGGAGATAGCTTCATTAATCGTCGGTTTCGGGATAATTGCCAATTCAATGAGATTAAGGAAAAGACTTAGCCAAATTCCGACTTTAGATGAACTTCCCTATGGCGATCTCGCAAAAAATGGCGTTTTAGATGATTGGGTCGTAATTTCAGCCGAGGGAGTTGAGATCAATTTTGGAACAATGGTCGTAGCAATAGAATACTGTCGATCTAATTCACTTGATGCTATCGATCTAATTCCTTCAAATATACCCGTTGCAAGGGCAATTGAGTTTTTACGTGAGTATGATCCCATTGAGTATAGGAAAAACCCGCTTGCCGAGGGACGAGGCGCAAATCAGTCCATTGTGATTTCAAAGGATGCATTTGTAAGGACAGGCCTAATGAAAAGTGAGGCTTTGGATCCTTTTGATATGGTCCAGGCCACCAAGCGCATCAAGCAGTGTTGCGCTACTAGTTTTATTTCAGTTATTGCACCAACACTAAAAGTTTCTTCCAATTTGGTTAGATCAAGGCGTGAGTGGCGGGGAATCTATAGAGATTATGATTCGATCCCACTAGTCATGCGCATCTTGGAAGTGACAATTTTGGTGGCCATGTCGGTATCGAGAAAACTACTAAACAAATTCTCTTTTGCTAGTTTTCTACTGGCTCCTTAAATTATACTTAGAAAAAGCAACTTGGCCCCTAGGGACCTTTCGCTTTCGCCAATTAACAGGGGCTTCAATGAAGCATTTCTTAATTTCAAGACCATAGTTCAGTCTCCAACACTTCCGGACGAAGTGGATATGTTTGAGGCGAAGCGTCCATATTATCAAAAAGAGCTTGAAAATGGGATTGAGAGATTTTTCGAAGAACCAAGTGCAACATGTCCTTGGTGTAAGGGAGGTCCAGTCAATGAATTTATTCACTCCAGAGACTACATTCAGCACAAACCCGGTGAATTTACCTTAGACAAATGTGATTCATGTGGTCACGTTTTTCAAAACCCACGGCTGACCCTTGACGGCCTCAATTTTTACTACAAAGATTTCTACGACGGCCTAGGCGGTGAACAGATTGAGTCTGTTTTTGGATCACTTGGCATTCACTATACAAGGCGATGTAATTTAGTGGCAAAATACATCGAGCCACAAAATTGGCTTGACGTGGGAACAGGGCACGGGCACTTCCCGATTGCAGCGAAGCAAATTCTTCCCGGTACTGTATTTGATGGCTTGGATATGAGCGAAAGCGTAGAAGATGCTGTCGATCGGGGATGGATAAACAAGGGTTATCTAGGTCTTTTCCCTGAAATTGCTGGAACCATTGACAACAGTTATGACGTAGTTTCAATGCATCACTATCTAGAACACACCAGAGATCCTTTAGCCGAGTTAGATGCAAGCGTAAAAGTCCTAAAAAAGGGTGGATACCTTCTCATTGAAGTGCCTAATCCGGAGTGCAAATGGGGAACTATTCTCAAAGGAAAGTGGATGCCATGGTTCCAACCGCAGCATCAACATATGATACCTAGGGCCAATTTAGAAAAGGCACTTGAGGAACGAGGCTTTAAGGTAGTGGACTATGAAGTGGAAGACTCCCATCAGAGTGCCGAGTTGCTTTTTGCGGCGCTCTTTACCATTGATTCATTGGCTCCAGATCCTAGACTTCCATGGCTCAAGCCAGCTACTACGAAGTCTCACATCAAGAGAAAAGCTGCCTTTGCACTCGGAGTAGTTCCGGTTGGAATTGGAGCACTTGCAGACAAAGTGCTTGAGAAGGTTGTTAAGAAAAAAGAGTGGTCTAATGCCTATCGCGTATTGGCCCGCTTTGATGGCAGCTCGGAATGATCAATGGAAATTGCCCTTGATGTCGTATGCACGCTTGTTCTTTTAGCAAGTGTTCTAAATGGGCTTAGGCTCAGGGCAACTATTAAAAAAATCGAATCCATCGACCTTGGTCAATTCTCAAAAAATACTGGCTCACAGGCCGAGTTGCGGATAATAAGTGGCAGTGGAGATCTAAGCGAAGCCGAGGCCTTTTCACTGGCAGATTATCTCGGAGCAAAAGGATATGAAGTTGCGGACTTGGTCCCTGAGAAAATTTCAACGCTAGAGGCCCTTGACCTGGTACGAAGTTTATCTTTTAACCCGAACTCCCCTTTGTCAAAGGGAGTATCTGCACACTTTGCAGTCGCAGTAGATGAAGAGACTTTGGAGAGGGCTGGTTTAAACGAGGTCAATAGCGTCGATGCTCTCAATTGCGAGCTAGTCATGGCAAGACTAAAGAAATTTTCACCATTCAAAACGACCCATTTAATAGTCAAAGACAAAGATTCTAAAAGAATAGGATTTGCAGCAAGAAAAGAGGTATTAAGTGAAAGAATAGGGCCAGTGTGTGGGCTAAGCACGTAAGGCTAGTTCG
>JABEUL010000150.1 GCA_013044465.1 Acidimicrobiales bacterium | reverse complement strand
TCAATTGTCTGCTTGGCAGTCATCAGCAGGTTTTTGGGATGCCTTGCCAACGAGTTTAATCCGTAGGCAAAAAGCTCAAAATCAGACGGAATGCGATCGGCTTTCCAAGGTGGATTTTCAGGCGGTACTTCTCTTATCTCTGGAGATATGTCTAGGAAACTTGCCATTAATTCAGCTCCACTGACACCGTCTATTGCCGCATGGTGGGTCTTGATAACCATGGCAAACATCCCGGCTTCCAAACCTTCAACCATATAGAGTTCCCATAGGGGTCGTCTCAAATCAAGTGGGCGCCCAATTACTTCTGCAGCGAATTCATTCAATTCTTTGACTCCACCGGGAGCTGGCAAACTTGCGCGTCTGACGTGGTAATCAAGGTCAAACTCAGGATCTTCGATCCAAATTGGGTGATGTATCCCAAACGGAATCGGAAGCACTCGTCTCCTATAAGGAGGCAACAATGGCAATCTGGCTTCAATTAGGGATCGAAACTTTTCAAATGAGTACCCTTCCTTGAGTGTAGAAGAATCAAAAATGAAAGCTCCTGCTACGTGATTATGCATTGAATTTGTCTCCAATGATAAAAATGCGGCATCCAATCCGGAAAGTCTCTGCATCTATACCTCCATCCGTAGTTTGCTTTTATATATTATGCCTCAAATCCTAAGTCAGCGCCCAGTTGAACCAAAACCTCCGTCACTTCTGGTGGTTTCGGGAAGCTTTTTTCCCTTATCAACCAGTCTTATATTGGGACTCTCCACCCTTACAATCACTAGTTGAGCAATCCGATCACCTCTCCTGATGGTATATGGAAGTATCGGATCTGAATTTGACAAAACCACCTGTATCTCCCCCCTATATCCCTCATCAATCAGTCCCGGAGCATTCACGCAGGTAATTCCATGTCTGGCGGCTAGACCAGATCTTGGAACAATTAATCCTGCTGTAGCCGCCGGAAGTGCAATTGAAATGCCAGTTGGTATCACTCCCCTCCCCCCACGAGGCTCTAATACCAGCTCAATGGTTGACTGAAGGTCTAAACCTGCATCACCTAAATGGGCATAGCTCGGAGTTCTGAGATCTGGATCAAGCATTTGAATTAGAAGCTCCATATGATTCGAGACTAGTCGTAATGTAAGCTTGAAACATACTCTGTATCAAAAATGAATTTGCAACCGCAAATTTTTTACTGGGAAGGACTGCAAATTGTTAGCTTGGATGGATTTGGAAATGACAGGTTTGGATCCGGGCAAGGACACAATTGTGGAGATAGCTACGCTAATTACTGATGATGACCTGAATATTGTTGCTGAAGGGCCTGATCTCGTAATTGCCACTTCACCTCAATATCTTGACTCCATGGATGACTACGTAAAATCCATGCATACCAAATCAGGTCTTTTGAAACAAATTGAAGCCTCAGAGATAACCTTAAAGGAAGCAACTGCCACAACTTTGAGCTTTTTAAAAGAGCACTTGGAAGAGGGTACTACTCCCCTTGCAGGGAATTCGATTGCAACTGACAGAAAATTTTTGGCTGCCCATGCAGTTGAGCTAGAAGATTTTTTCCACTATAGAAGTGTGGATGTCTCGGCAATTAAAGAGCTATGTAAACGATGGTATCCAAAAGCATTTGAAAGTGTCCCGAAAAAGTTCAATGTTCATAGAGCGCTAGATGACATTAAAGAAAGTATTGTGGAACTCAAATACTATAAAAAAACGATCTTTAAAGATATCAGCGAAATAAATTAATAATTTAGAAATCGCCTCTGCGACGCTGAGGCAAAAACACTCTCGCTGCCAATCCCCCACCTTCGCGGTCGTCAATTTCAATTACACCGTTTAAGGATTCGACCATAATTCGAGCCAAATAGAGACCGAGTGAGAGACCATCTTTGCGTCCGGTTTCATCTGGACCATCCCTATCTGACAGCGAGCGCCATAATTTATTGGGATCTTTTCCTTGAAGACCTGGTCCTCTATCAGCAACCTCTATCCAAAGTTCTTGTTTTTCGTTAATTCCAGCCGATACTTCTACAGGTCCATCTGAGTACCTCAGTGCATTGTCGCTTAAAGCTGCCATAACTACAGTCAAGCGCTCTACTGAAGTGCTCACCAGTAGTCCGTCTGGGATAAAGAGCATCATACGTGTTTTAAATGTAGGATCATCAAATTCGCCCACAACGCGTTCGAATATCTCAGCCATCGGTAATCTCTCTAGCACTTCACGCTCGAACACAAAAGTTGGATCAGTTTGTATGGCATACCACTCGTCGAGTGCCTCTAAAGCTCTTCTCACTCGATCGGCCTCAACTTCCATGGCTCCTGAAAACACCGCACGATCGCCTCTTCTGATGCCCCAGTCAGTCATTCTGACACGTTCAATCGAAGTCAATATCTCCTCTAACGGTCCTTTCAAAGCAATTGTCTGAGTTTCAGCAAGTGATTCTCTGAGCATCATGCGTCCCTCAAGAAGCTTTACTGCCCATTTAAGTGATGCCACATGCTTGGCCATGGCTATCAACAAGTCCTTTACTGGCTTTGAAATTCCATCAGCATTCTCCCTTAGAAGACTTACGGCAGCCTGGGCAGCCTGGGCAACTGTTAACTCAATCTGAGGAGGACGAAACGACTGCAGTTCAGAAGAACCATCAATCTCACCCTTTGCACCTAAATTATTAACCCCATCCTCACCGACTCCAGGCGAAGTCATCACGAACCGCCGAATTGAACGTCTCGTCGTCTCCTCTGTGGGAGCACAACCGTTACATCCATTCCGCCGCCTTCTCTCTCTGAGAGGGTGACTGTGCCGCCAAGAGATTCAGCCATCATTCTGGTTAAGAACAGACCTAAGCCAAGCAATGGCGCCCATTCCTGAGTCTCAGTAGGCATCTGGGGCTTGGGTCGAAATAGTAACTCTGGATCATTTCCTCTAAGTCCAGGCCCCCGGTCGCCGACTACTAGTT